>JAWXUK010000008.1:0-26755 GCA_044432785.1 Eubacteriales bacterium
CGCTCGCCAGTTGCGACAGGTATCGTTGTCTTGCGTGCAACCTCTGCCATCACGTTGTTGCTATCTGGAGCAATGGGATCCTCGAGGAAGAGTGGGTTATACTGCTCTACTTGACGTGCAAAGGAGATCGCATCAGGCACCAACATACTTCGATGAGCCTCTAAAATCAGGTCAAAATCCTCCCCTACTGCTTCACGGCAAGCCTTGACACGAGCAACGTGCTGCGCCACTCGGTAGGAATAGATCCCATCTTCATACTCGGCGTGATCTTTGCGAATATCTCCTGTAATCATCAATCTCGCAGCCGTGAATCCCTCGGCTTTCAGCTCGACACAGGCAGCTGCCATATCTTCAGGAGTGAATTTGAACACAGCAGGATAGGTGCGCACTTTATCACGATAGCGCCCTCCTAGTAATTCGTAAACAGGGGCACCAAGCGCCTTACCCTTGATATCCCACAGTGCGATGTCGATGGCTGCGATGGCACTCATGACAACGCTGCCACGAAAATACATGCTGCGATACATATATTGCCAATGGTGCTCGATTTTCATGGGGTCTTGGCCTACAATATAGTCTTAGAATTTTTTTAATACGCCGATTGTGCCATCGAGAAAGCCCCAAGCACCCACTTCGCCAATACCGTAGAGTCCGTTATCGGTGTGGAGTTTGATTAAGAGATAGCGACTAGCTGGAATGAGTTCTAGTTTTGTGATTTTCATGTTGAATTCCTCCTATTTTTATGTGGTTGTCTCCCAAAGATCGAAGATTTTAATGGTTAGCACATCCCCTTCACGATGCCCTTCTCCACGAAAACGGTTGGTGTGAAGATAATCGGCTAGGACTGGGCTGTCGGTGTAGAAAATCGGAATGGTGCGAAATGGGCGTGGTCCATCGAGGGAAAAGTCCCCTGAGTTTTCAATATAAATTTTGCATGAATTCCCTTGGCTATCGGTACCCTCTAGCATATAACGTGCCGACATATGCTTGATTCCGTTCGCATCAATGATTTGACGATCCACTGCTCCGGGTAGGATTTTCCCTTGGAAGAGATCACTTTTCACCTCTCCCCCAAACGGAATGATGGCGACATAGGCTGTTTTCCCTTCTAAGACGGAACGGTCGTGGGTGTGGATGATGATATCCATAATTGATCGACTCATGAAAGATCCCTCTTTTCTATGCTGATACTATAATCATACAGAAAAAAAAGCGTTTCGTCTAATACTTAGTTATAATGATATTATCAAAAAAAATACAGCTATTTCTACAAAATAGCTGTATTTAGATTGTGCAATTCGCTAGAAATCAGTGGTTTTGGAAGCAGGAGGTACCTCCGATGGAATGGATTCCTTTGTAATTGCAATCAGGTCGTGTATATAGTTTATTTTTTTGTTGTCGTCACGATATCCAGCGACACAGGTACGCACAAGCGCTTGCTTTTCAAGGGTGCAGATGGCTAAAGAGCGACTACATTCAGGGTATTTTGATTCAAAAACTGAAGGAGTAGCGAAGAGGGCACCCACCCCTGCAGCGGATAATTGATAGGCTGTTTCCATATTACGATAACAGACGGTGCGAAGTGGGGTGATATTGGCTTTATTGAGAAGGTATTGGGCTGCTCTGTGAAATCCATTGCCAGGATATGGTAATAAAAAGGGCAGATAGCGCACTGCATCAGCCGTAATGAGATAGGGGTTTGTGCGTGTTCCCTCGTGGGGGGTGAGGTGGGATACGCAGTCGTAGGTACGAGGGATAGTGAGATAGACCACCCATCCACCAAGGCACAGCTGTGATTGCTTCACGTTCAGACAAGACACCAGTGATACACATGAGGACAGCACCTACAAGAGTGATAATCCAAGCAGGTTGACCCACTTTTGAAGAGAAAATGATAGCCAATGTGGTACCAAAGAAAATGACATAGCCCAATACTTCTTGTGTTTGGTTGAGTGCTTTTGGAGGTGGCCCACCTGCTTTACGTTGTTCTGAATCACCTAATTCTAAAAGTGGTTCATCTGGTGCGAATTTATGGGCAAAGAAGATACAATAAATAGCAACAACAATAACGATAGGAAGACGACCGATCATTGGGTCGAGTAGTCCCATTGTGGTTGCAGTGTATCCACCTGTTCCAAGGTAGGCTGTAAGCTCGGCAGAGACCGTGGCACCAGAACCAATTGGTAGCGCACCTGTGGTAATAATGCTTGACATTGCAACTGGCATCACAACTTTAGAAGGGCTAACGTTCATACCCTTTGCGCTAGTGATAAGCAAAGGCCCCAAAATGGATAGCACGGTAGCAGGACTTAAGATAAATTGCGATAGCAAGATGGTGATGAGGCCATACCCTGTCAATAATAAGGTAAGACTTCCTTTTGCTACTTTGTTTAGGGAGTCGGCAAGGGTGCTGACGAATTTTGTTTTATTAAATCCAGCAGCCACCACAAACATGGATAGAATCATCACCACGTTGTTGTTACCAATATTTCCGAGGACGTCATTTCCCGAAACCAGTCCAAAGAGTAGGAAGAGTGCGACACTTGTCATTGCTGTAATGCAGAGGGTGATTTTACCCCATACATAGCTAGCGATGGTCAGAATACAAATGATAATCGCAATGGTCATTTCAGTGTTCATAGGTTTAGTCTCCTTTTTTCTTATACGACGGGTTCCTAATAAATGGGTCTCTTTCCCTGTCTGATATTAGCATAACAGGTCTTAAAAAGAATGTAAAATAACAATAAGCTTTGTTGCATAAAAAAAAATAATGGACGAATCCCCTCGATTTCTGTTGTATGTTTCCTCTAAAAAGGGGGAAATATCTTTGTCAATAATCCCTGACATAATAGCTTATCTAAATGTTTTTATCAAAAAAATTGATGGTATATCTTGAATTGCTATGGCTATTAAAAAATGATATCATATGATAGAAAACTCTTATTTTACTTTTCCATCTAGAAGGAGTATGGTTTACTTATAGTAAAAACCATTCCCATAGAATGAACTTGATGAAAAAGAAGAGGTATTGTTATGTTTGAGAGAAAGTATCCTAATTTAAGTAGTCCCATCCGTATCGGCGCAAAAGAGTTTCGCAATCGTATGTTTTCAGCTCCTATGGGGGGGACCGATATTACGGACGATTGTTCGGTTGGACCTCGCACCCAAGGGTTTTATGAGTTGCGTGCGATAGGTGGTGCTGCAGCCGTTACTGTGAGCGAACTCGTGGTCCACCCCGACACCGACGCATCTCACATGTATCATATCGACTTGGCAGTGGCAGGAAACTTGGCAGGATGGACCTATGTAGCCGATGGTATTTCTCGTCATGGTGCCGTAGCGAGTGTAGAACTAAGCCACTCTGGTCAATATGGCACGGGCTTTGCTCGCTGATCCTTATCTCCCTACCAAGGTGATGGAAAATCGAGAAGAAGAAGTGATCCATTGTTTACGCTGTTTCGCCTGTATGGCAGAGCGCCCCACAACACAAACCCGACGTTGCACCGTCAACCCACTCATTGGACGTGAATGGCAAGGACTTGAGCTAACCCCTGCACGCACAGCTAAAGACGTTTTGGTTGCAGGTGGTGGGGTTGGTGGACTTTATACGGCACTGATTGCTGCAAGACGTGGTCATCACGTGACCTTGTGTGAGCAAAGCGACAAACTAGGTGGCATCTTAAACTGTGAGCAAGCAGTTTCATTCAAATATGATATGTATCGTCTGGGGGTTACCTTAGAAACCTTACTTCACAAAGAAAAGGTTGAAATTCTACTAAACACAAAAGTAACACCCGAATTACTCAAAACAAAAAATCCACAAGCCCTGATCCTTGCTGTAGGTTCATCACCCATCATCCCCCCTATCGATGGGATTCAAGGAAAAAATATTGTTGTGGTAAATGATTACTATAAAAATGTTGATCTTGTAGGGAAAAAGGTTGTAGTTTTAGGTGGTGGATTGGCTGGTTGTGAGTGTGCTATCCATCTAGGTCAGGAAGGCAAAGAGGTCACTTTGCTTGAAATGCGTGCCGAGCTCGCTCCCGACTGTAATATCCGAAATCGTCCTATTTTGCTCAAACAAGTGGCACAATATTTAACCGCCCTTCCATCTCATCGTGCACTCTCAATAGACGAAAATGGAGTGACATGTCTTAATGAGCAAGGAGAGCAGATAACCATTCAAGCTGACACCGTGATCTGCGCTACAGGACAACGCTCCAACCGAGATGACGTATCTCTGCTCCGAGATGGTGCTCCCTTTGTAAGAGAAATAGGAGATTGTGTCCGTCCTGCAACCATTATGCAAGCCATTTATCAAGGTTATCATGCTGCTCTGGATATTTAACCAATCACCACAATCGTGATATTAGCACCAGTCATATTGAAAGCCTCGCTTTAGACTGTCAAAAAGTCCCATTATCATGATCTTTATCGACTCTCAAGAGGCGATAGGCATCACAAGCCCAAAATAAATGAGATACCTCGTGGAAAACCACCTCAATTTTTCATCAATTCTTTCGAATTTGTGGTAATGGATACAAACTGTGAGCAATCGCTCCCTACACCTAGTGAGTCATAGGTGTGGGGAGTGATTTTCATGTCAGCCAAGCGCCTTGTTTTGCCACAGCCTTTGCAACCACCAAAGAAATAAAAAAACTCTTGACAAGGATATTGTAATATGCTATGATTAAAACACTTAGTAGACCTAAGCAAACAATAAGGATAAGGTGATGCTAGTGGATGAGATGAATTTATTCAACGACCACATGGACGAATTACAAAAGCAAATCCATTTGATAAAAAAAGCACGAACAGAAGAATATGGATTATTTCAAAGTAGCGATACCAATATTTTACGACACATAGCCAAACACGAAAAGAAGTACAATATCAAGCCAACTTCCGTGAAAATCAGTCAACAACTGGGTATTACACAAGCGACTATCACCCCTATGCTAGACCGATTGTTAAAAAATGGCTATATTTCCAAAGAAATCTCCCCCACTGACAAACGTGCAAAACTGCTCATTATCACACCACTAGGATATGAATTTTTAAGCGAAAATAGTAGGGCTGAAAAGAAACAAATCGAAAAGTTAGTCACTTATTTAGGGGAGAAAGACACAAGGGACTGTATTCGTCTTTTGCAGAAAGTCACAGAGTTCCTCAGTGAAAAAAGTCAATCCTCAAGGGAGGAATAAAGAAAGCACAGGTAACACTGTGCTTTTCTTTCACAGAAAATATACTTAGGCATACGAAGAAAAGGAGCTAAAATGAGAAAAATTGCTATATATGGTAAAGGTGGTATTGGAAAATCCACAACAACCTCGAATTTGTCGGTCGCATTGGCGAAAAAAGGGTATAAAGTCATGCAAGTTGGCTGTGACCCCAAGTCGGATTCCACAAAGAACTTAATGGGTGGAAAGGTGATTCCCTCGGTTTTAGATATGTTAAAAGAGCATGGCGATGGTTTGACCTTAGATAAATTAGTTTTCACTGGATTTTCTGGTGTTCTGTGCGTGGAATCAGGAGGTCCCACCCCTGGAATTGGTTGTGCAGGGAGAGGTATTATTACAGCATTTGAAAAACTAGCTGAATTAAAGGCATTTGAAACTTATCAGCCTGACATTGTGATTTATGATGTCCTTGGTGATGTTGTCTGTGGTGGTTTTGCCATGCCAATTCGTGATGGCTATGCAAAAGAGGTCTTTATTGTGTCTTCTGGCGAGATGATGGCTCTTTATGCAGCCAATAATATTGCATCTGCCGTAAAAAATTTCGAGAAACGGTCTTATGCAAAAATGTCAGGCATCATTTTAAATCGTAAAAATATCGAGAATGAACTTGACATCTTGGAGAAAGCCTGCATAGAAATTGGAACTGATATTGTGGCTGACATTCCACGGTCGGGGGATGTTCAGCTTGCCGAAAATCAAGGTGGCACGGTCTTTGAATTTGCAACGGAATCTCCCATGTGTAAAGTGTATCAGGGACTGGCTGATGAAATCATCAATCGTTCATCAGAGGTGTAGAAAGAGGTTAATATGAAACATAAAATGGAACACAAAATGCAACGAGGAATGGGAAAGAGAATGGAACAAATGTCGAGTGTGCAGCGATGTCCCCTATCTGGGGCAGCCAAGGCAATTGCGTCTATAGAGGGTGCTATTATGCTAATTATCGGCACAGAAGAGTGCAGTTATTATACAAAATCTAGCCTTGATATGGGTGAGCGAGGGGATTGCTGTTATTCAGTGGTGGTGGATAAACAAGATGTGACCTTCGGCTGTGGAGAAAAAGTAGCCTCTGCCGTGGAGGAATTATTAAGTGAAACGAAACCCACGGCTCTGTTTTTAGTGACCACCTGCGTCCTTGAAATCATCGGGGAAGATTACCAAGCACTGGCTCAAGAAACACAAGAAAAATACAAAATCCCCGTCCATATCATCTCTACCAATCATTATTCTGGGAAAGATGGGGAACATGGCTTTGAATTGGTGGAAGAAGCCACTGGAAATAGGATTCAAAGGGGTAAAATGGGAAATCTAGTTGGTAATCCAAGAGGAGGAGGGTCCATTATGGGGAAATTAGGAAGTATAGCACAAAGAATCACAGGAAAAGGGCAAGGTGGTCGTCCAAGTGCTGATATGAGCGAAGAACAAATGATGGATATGATGCGACAAAAAATGGGTGGGCACATGAGCGAAGAAGAAATGCGTGCTAAAATTCAATCTCGCATGGGTGGAGGTGGTCGCAGATGAGTTTAACACGATATTTACCAACACCATCCGACCGTATGGGAATTTTATGGACACTGATGCAGATAGAAGGTGCCGTAATTTTGGAGTATGGGACAGCTGGTACAACAGCCTATTCCATGAAACATTTCATGATGTCTGGCATGAATTTACAAGGAAAACTTTTCACGACGGAACTGAGCGAAGCAGAACTTGTGATGGGCGAGGATTCACGTTTGGAGAACAAAATCAAGGAGTTAGACAGAACTTTGTCCCCTAAAGTGATTTTTATTATGGCTTCTTCTGTTTCTTCTGTCACTGGCTATGATGTGGAGGGTGTTTGCCGTTATTTACAAGGACAAGTCACGGCAAAGTTGATTGTCTTTCCACAAGGTGGCTTTTCTGGAGATTTCTCTTCTGGATTGCAAGTTGCTTATACCAAATTAGTGGAAGAATTGGCTGATTCCCCTATCAATACGGAAGATTGTTTTAATATTTTAGGTGTATCAGCGATGACTTCTCATGGTTCTGGTGATAGAAACCATTTAGAACAACTAATGAAAGAGCATTTCGGACTACACCCTCATGCTATCTTATCTTTGGACACTGACTTGGCGAAAATTGCCACCATGTCAAAGGCGAAAATCAATCTAGTGTTGAGCTATGAAGGCTTAAAAGGAGCAAAATACCTCAAAGAAAGATTTGGCACTCCTTATGTGTACGGATACCCCATTGGCGCTGAAGCTCAAGAAAAATTCATTTCAGAAATTGCTACTTATATTCCTAGAAAATCCCAAGAATACGCTGTCACATCCACTAAAATTGAAGGGAAAATCGCTATCTATGCTTCTTATGATGTGTTAATTGCCATGGAAGAGTATGCTTTGGAAGTGGGTCTAGATATTGAGTTTCTACTTTGCACCCATTCTTTAAAAGAAGTGGAAAATCCTTCTGAAAAAGTACTTTTTTGCAAACGGAAAAGGAGAAAATCACCTTGTTTCAAGCACTAAACAACACAAGTATCATAGGTGATGATACATTTTTTTCTCATGTAAATAAAAGCAACCACACATTTTCACTCTCTAAAAAGGGTGGATATCAGCAAATCACGCAGATGTTGGGCAATGAAGCTTTATTACATCACGAATATGGTATGCAGAACCTGTGCTGATAGTCTGGCATTTGCCATCACTATGGTATTTTCAAGAAATGAAATAAGAGAATTAAAAGGAAACCAACCTGACCTTTGACATCTAGATAGTCACAAAACACCACATGACTGACCTGGTATAATTAAGTTAAATCTTGCTCTCGAGGTGTTACAACTTTAGCGCACCAATCAACTTGGATAATATTACAAAATTATCACATAACAGTCCCATATTTTGGGTAAGTATTCTATTGCTTTCCGTCCTTCATAAGAGTATAATTCATGTTAGAGTAGTTACTCTATTTAGTGCGAGTGAAAGGAACTTTCCCTATGAGTTATGATTTTTTATTGGTCATCGCAATTGTTTTACTATCCACAAAGGTGCTGGGACTACTATCCCAACAAGTTCATATGCCGGCAGTGGTTGGTGCGCTCCTCGCAGGTTTACTCTTAGGACCGAGTGGATTTGGTTTAGTGGAGGAAAGCGAATTTTTCGTTATGTCGGCCGAAATCGGTGTCTTGATTTTAATGTTTCTAGCCGGTCTTGACACAGATTTCAAACAACTGATGCAAACCGGAAAACTATCTGTCATCATTGCCCTGCTTGGGGTTCTGGTTCCTTTGGGGGGTGGCATGGCTGTCTACTCCCTCTGGTTTCACGACACCACCGACCCCCATACCCTCTTAAAATCGATTTTCGCTGGGGTCATCCTCACGGCAACATCTGTGAGTATCACAGTAGAAACCTTGCGTGAGATGGGAAAACTCAAAACAAAGGTTGGCACCGCTATTTTAGGGGCTGCTATCATCGATGATATTCTTGGTGTCATTATTCTCGCTACGATTACTGGTTTTACCGATCCAACAGCGAAAACATCCCTTATTTTCGCTAAATTGATTGGTTATTTTTTCTTTTTAGCGGTCGCAGCAGTGGTTGTGATCTACTGCTTTCGTTGGCTCGCAAAGCATCACTCCCATCAACGCAGGGTTGCGATTTTCGGTGCAGGACTATGTTTCTCGATGGCGTACGTTTCGGAAGAGTTTTTTGGAATCGCTGGAATCACAGGCGCTTATTTTGCAGGACTGATGCTCTGTAATTTAGTAGAAATCCGTGAATATATCGCCAAAAAGATGACAGTGGTTGGATATCTGTTCTTTAGTCCCATGTTTTTTGCGAGCATCGGCATCAAAACAAACTTAGATGGCATGACAAAAGAACTCATCCTTTTCGCCTTAGTTTATACTATTGTTGCAATTTTAGCCAAGATAATTGGTTGTGTAGTGGGATCAAAAATGGTCGGATTCACCTCCCCTCAAGCTGTGTGTATCGGAATTGGCATGGTTTCTCGTGGGGAAGTCGCCCTGATTGTGGCACAAAAAGGAGCCCAGGCAGGATTACTCGACGAACGACTCTTTCCTCCTACTATTTTAATGATTATAGTAACCACCTTGCTTACCCCAATTTTGCTCAAAGCCTTTGTCAAACGGTACGACATTTCAGATACCTCTACCCAACTTCTTTTCCATCATCATCGTAGGTAAAAAAGTTTGTAGGTGGTTTCCACACTAGGAAATCTCCGTTAAAATAATGTACCATGTCATCCTAAAAATCACTGTAACTGTTAGGGTAGTAGAAACTCACTCTCATACAAAAAAACAAGCTGTTCTCACCACAGAACTAGCTTGTTTTTTCTCATTTACATTTCCATAAAACTCTGATATACTAAATAGAAAGGAGTGATTGAATGATAAAACCTATCGAAAAAGATGAAGATTTCTTGCAAATCCCCTCACAGCCAGCCACACAAGAGGATCTTCCCATAGCTGTCGACTTGCTTGATACCTTAAAAGCACACAAAGACGGTTGTGTGGGTATGGCAGCCAATATGATTGGAATTTCAAAAAATATCATCGCTTTCGACCACGAGGGCGAGTATTTTGTAATGTTTAACCCCAAAATCGTGCGTCAAAAAGAGCCATACGGCACTGAGGAGGGGTGTCTATCCCTCACTGGAACTCGAAAAACAAAACGTTATAAGAACATCAAAGTAGAGTATCAAAACGAAGTTTTTCAAACAAAATTCAAATCTTTCTCAGGTTGGACGGCGCAAATCATTCAGCACGAAATCGATCATTGTAACGGTATTCTGATCTAAACCACTTGGATAAACGCTACGAAACATGGGAAAGCACCAATTCACTGATTTCTCGTGTGGTTTTCGTGTGGTTGTATAGATGTAGCTTTTCTATCGCTGCACAATAGGTATCAACCACGCAAACCACCATAGCTTCTTTGGATTTAGGGCAGATTTTGAAATTAAATGGCCACATATGTGCTGCAATGATATTTTTCTCTTTTGAAGTTAAATTGAAGTAGTGACTTGCTGTTTCTTCACTATATAGTCCATGAAAACGCAAACTTTTCTTCTCTGGGTCGTCATCTAGGCGAAAATCATGCAAAACTGCTCCACGGACTGCCTCTTCACAAGCCAAACCAAACCGATCGCAAACACGATAGGTCAAATAAGCTGTGTAGATTGAGTGCTCGAGCAATGTGCATTTTTTGGTGTGTTGCTTTAGGTTGTTCATGTTTTGAACTTCATCAACACTTAAAATATCCGTAATAAGTTGGTTAAATTCTTGGGGTTTTGTCATGATAAAACTTCACTTTCTAAAAAATTGGTTCCCTCTGATACAGTAACTCAGCTAAGTGGAATACTGTAAAAGAAATCTAAAAACAAACTATAAGTGAGGGATGAAATCGCCCTACCTACTAAAATAATAGCGAAAAACTGCGTGAATTTAATGCGTGATGTACCTGCGAGATAGCACAAAAAATCATCTGGAAACCCTGGACAAATCATAGCAAATGCGAAGGTGTAAACAAACTTAGGGTGAGATGTCCAGTGCTGATATCGTTCAATGATATCGTCAGAAAATAACTTTTCAATCACTTTCATGCCAAAGTTTTGTGCTAGATAGAAGACCAAAAAAGACCCAACGAAAACCCCGATAAAATTATAAATAAATCCAAAAAAGGGGTCGAAAATCAAAACGCCAGCCACACTGATAATCTGATTTGGAATCAACGGAAATACCACCTGCACCACTTGAAAGAGCAGAAAAACAACTATCCCAAGTAAACCGAGCTCATCAATTCCGTGTTGCAGTGCTTCAACCGAAGAAAACCATCCACGAAGATAGCCATACACCCCAATGACAAGCAAAATACACGCGAAAACGAGCATTGCCCACTGGCGTATTGATTGGCGTTCTGCGGATTTGTTGGGTGGCAATGTTCATTCCTCCATTTTGAAAGGTAGCAAGTACAATCTAGCTAACATTATCATAGCACATTTCCCTTCCAAAGTCAATAAAATGGTGAATTAACTTGGATTGGATTTTACTGGAAATCCAATCTTTCAAAAAGAATTATAGTGCTCATCCACACGAATAATACACACGAAATTCTTGTTCATGGTTCGCAATTTCTCCGAAATTTCCACCATCAATTCTTGTGATGTTTTTTCTAGTTCACAGGTACGAACCACATCAAAGAGCAACTTTATCTCCTTTCCACTTTGAATATACCGAAATCCGTGCATGTTGAGTGTGGGATAAATCCCTTCCAATACCGATTTCACGGTATTTTTATAATATTCAAATTCAGCACTATCGGTCACTACAGGATCTGTGTGTACCACAATTTGAATCCCTTTATCCTCAAAATCACGTTCTAATTGATCTGCGATTTCGTGGCAAGCCACAAAGGTGATATTAGCATCAAATTCCACATGAACTGAGGCAAAATAACGATTTTCACCATAATGATGCACCACAAGATCGTGAACCCCTAGCACCTTTTCTCTAGACATGATTTCACTATAAATCCCTTTGATAAATTCAGGATCTGGCGCCTCACCTATGATGGGACTTAGGGTGTCTTTTGCTAAATCATACCCTGTCTTCGCTACTAATATGGAGATAAATATTCCAATATAACCATCGAGATTGAGATCAAATCTTGCATAAATCAAACTAGAAATCAGCACTCCAAGAGTAATAAAAATATCTGAAAAAGAGTCCTTTGCTACCCCTAAAATAGCAGTAGATCGAATTGTGGTCCCAATCTTTTCCTGAACCCGATACAACCAATATTTCACAAAGATCGAGCCGAGCAAAATCAAAGTGGTTAAACCACTACTGACAATCTCAACCGGATTCCTAATTTTATCGTAAGAGGTTAAAAACAGTTGGAAACCAACAAACAATATTACGAAAGAAACTAGAAACCCCGAAATGTATTCCACTCTTGCATGACCAAAAGGGTGCTTTTTATCTGCTGGTTTTGCCGATAAACGAAAACCCACCAGCGTAATAATAGATGTTCCACTATCCGATAGATTATTGATCCCATCACCTAAAACCGCAATGCTCGAGAATAAAATACCACAAAAAATCTTTAGAAGACTTAATACTAAATTGGACACAATTCCAATCATCGAAGAAAGTGTTGCATATCGTGTTCTTTGCTCGTTTTCCTGATACCCTAACACAAACTTTTTTTCAAAATACTGTAACATCTTGCACCATCCTTTTCTCTATCATACCACACATAACAATAAAGTCAAGACTAACTTTTATGAGATAAAATGAGTAATTTATGTCATTTCACACTAACTAACCACATTTTATAGCAATATACTATAAAATCCTTCTCAGTCTTTTTTACGTAAATCCCCCCTTCTATTCCACATCCATAAATTAAGAAATTTACCTTCAATAGTGTACCCACATCCCATCTCTGTTATAAATTAAGCTACTACAGAACTAAGATATAATTTCGTTTTTTATCCTAACATAAAATTAACACCTTTCATACATAATTTCATTCACATTGACAAAAAAAAGCTGATATGATAAACTATAACCAAGATACGGAGGGGATTTTTTTGACTTGGACCGTGATTTCCGGATATTTAGAAGCACACTTCAACTATATTGGTACTCTGGGCGAGGGCGTATTTTCAGAAATATATTACGATACAGAATGTGCGCCTAGCACAAAAGAGATCCTTGGATTAACCACCTTGTCTGGGGCACTGCCCACGATTCCTTCTCTGATACTGTGCAAGAGCCTCGCAACATTGCCTACCCATACCAATCCTCACTTGGTTTTTGTAGAAACCGAGCTAGATTGCCCCTCCTTTTTGGCAGAAATACAGCGTTGGATTGTTGGAAATACTCGTGCACTCGAGGTTTCCGTTCTGATGTACCAACAACTGTGGGAGGATAATTATTTGGATCCTTTGCTCGATATCGCCTATGATTATTTCAAAAATCCCATCAGCATCGTGGACCACGGGCACAAAATCCTGTGCGCACGACAGGAGGCACCTTTGCCCTTCGCACAAAGGAACGCCATCGAGGATAGTCAGCACTATGCCCAAACCTTTCGAGCCAACACCGAAGGGGTGGAACCTGTTTGTGTCTCCGATGTCACACCATCCCACATGCCCCACAAAATATTCCACACACTGGGTTCCCAACACGAACTCACCACCGCCGAGGTCAAAGAAATGGTGCAAAAATTCATTACAACTGCGAAATATTGCCAAATGGCGCAGTGTGACGGAGTCGCCATTCATGCTGGTCACGGCTATATTTTCAATAGCTTCCTCTCCCCCGTCACCAACCACCGTACCGATGAATACGGTGGAAGTTTTGAAAATCGAGTCCGTTTTGCACAAGAAGTGTTACAAGGGATCCGTTCTGCCTGTGGACCTAATTTCATCATTGGATCCCGTATTCCCGGCGACGAATTTACCCCAAATGGTATGAGTGAAGAGGAGTGCATCCGTGTTGCCAAAGTCTTTGAAGCAGCTGGCTGTGATTATCTCGATGTCAGTCTTGGTACGTTAGAAGATGCCACCAGAATGATGGAAACCCCTCGCTATCCCCAAGGTTATCGGGTGCAATATGCCGTAGAAATTAAAAAAGCAATGACCACAGCTAAGGTTGGTACGGTAGGAGTACTCAGTGACCCCGAATTCTGCGAATCTCTCATCCGAGAGGGTAAAGTAGACTTTGTTTCCATTGGGAGAGGGCTATTATCCGACCCCGACTGGGCAAACAAGGCAAAAAGTGGAATCCCTGTACGTCCCTGTCTGTCCTGCAAGGACGGCTGTTACGGTTGTTTGGTGGGTGGAACCTCTCTCCACTGCGCCATCAATCCAGAAACTGGTCGAGAATCCATGGTTTCTCGTACGCTAATGGCCACTCAACCGAAAAAGGTGCTCATTATCGGTGGTGGAATCGCAGGCATGCAAGCTGCAATCACTGCATCCAGTCGTGGTCACAATGTGGTGCTCTGCGAAGCCACAGATTCTTTAGGTGGTCAGATGAATTTGGCATGTGTGCCACCACATAAATATCGTATCGGAGATGCCAAGGACTGGTTTGCAGGGGAACTCGACCGTTTAGGGATCACAGTACACAAAAATACCACGGCAGATCTCGCACTTGCACAGTCTATCTCCCCAGATGAGATCATTCTCGCTACTGGTGGAATCCCAGTCAATGCGCCAATTTCTGGCATCGAAACCACCACACAAGCTTGGGATGTCCTAAAATCCAGCTCCATTCCTGAATCCTCAGATATTGTGATCATTGGTGGTGGTATCGTGGGATGCGAAGTTGCAGAACTCCTCTTAACCAAACAAAATCGTATCATCTTGGAAATGCTCCCAGATATCGCAAACGGACTGGAAAGCAGCAACCGTGGAGAACTGATGGCTTCCTTCGCAAACGGTCAGGTCAATGTGGTTGGTGATGCAAAACGTCCTCGCAAGTTTATAGATGCAACGAGAGAAGGATTTTTTGCCGGAAATCTCGTCTAATCTAAATGGAAAATTAACACTGTACATGAATCGCACCCCTTTTATTGGGCACTATGTAATACTAGTCCCAAGGAAGGGGTGCATCATTATAAAAAATACAAAAATTAAAACAAATACAACGAAACGAATGCGAGCAACAAATCAGCGAAACCAAGCATCGAAAAATTGTTTATTGTAAAAAATGGTGTCAAAAACTTGACACCAAACTTTTTCTATGTTATATTGGTATCAACATATTGATACCGACAAGCGAAAGGGAAAGAGGTTCCTTATGACAAACGAGATCATTTTAATGAAGTTAATTGGAATTACTGAAGAAGTTCGTCACAGACAACGTGGAAAACACGAGAAAACGAGGGGAACTCTTGACCACACGTCCGAATCAACCGAAAATCGGAAAAACCACCGTAACAAAATGTCCCCCGTAGCACAAAACACCCTGTGCTTACTCCTAAAAGAGGGATCCATGAACCAAAGAACCATCGCAAAAAACAGCAATGTCACAGGACAAGCAGTTTCAGAAGTCGTGAAAAAACTCGAAGCAAGAGAGCTCATTGTTCGTGAGCAAGGAGAACTAAACAATGAAAATATCATCTCATTAACAGAAAAAGGCAGAGAAAAAGCTATGGAACTCCAAAAAAAAATATCCATAACAGCCAAAGGATTGCTACAGGATTTTTCGATAGAAGAACAGATACAACTATTTTCCTTGCTAGAAAAAATTGAAAAAAACCAAAAAAAATTGCGAATAGAAACAGGTGATCCACTTTAATATTTGGAACATATTATTAAATACAATTCTGGACTATTTTCGGAATTTCCTCCCTCACATCACGGATAACCATGGATGAAATCAAAAAATTAGGAAATATTCTTAAGGAGATCAAATGGAGCAATCAATTCAGTCCCAAATCAAAAGAGATAACCAAGTGAAAAAATTCTGTCTGTATGGATTTCTGAAGAATTTGAAGTTTTTCGAGCCGTATTTATTAGTGTACCTCATGAGCAAAGACATTACACTGCTAGAAATCGGAATTTTAATGACCATACGAGAATTAGTGGTCAATTTATTAGAAATTCCGTCGGGAATCATCGCAGATTACTACGGACGCAAAAAAGAACTTTATCTCTGCTTTTTGTTTTATATCATCTCATTTCTTGCCTTTTTCATAACAGATTCTTTTCTACTTGCTGCCATCGCAATGATCTTTTTTGGTTGTGGAGAAGCATTCCGCTCAGGATCGCACAAGGCGATGATTTACACCTATTTAGATCACAAAGGTTGGACTTCGGAAAAAGCCTTTACTTATGGCAGAACTCGCTCTGTCGCTCTCATTGGCTCAGCAATTAGCTCTATTTTCGGCATTATTTTAATTGTTTTAGCCCCTACAACGGGACATATCTTCCTGTTTTCAGCCATTCCGTACACGTTAGATTTCCTACTAATCACCACTTATCCAAACTTTTTAGACAAAGGGGATAAAAAGGAAGGGGATAAATTTTTCGATGTCATCAAGGGATTTTTCCAAAACATCAAAGAAAATTCTTCCATCAAAAAACTACTACTCCAAGAAGGGTTGACAGAATCCTGTCTCTCTTATAGTAAAGAATTTTTGCAACCTTTGCTAGAATTTACCATCATTTCCTCTGGAATTGTTCTAGCATCGCTATTATCTGAAGAGGACAACGTCAATGTCATCTTAGGAATTGCATATGCGATCATGAATTTGATCTCCTCTTTTGCTGCAAAAAAAGCACATATATTACAAAACTTTACCAGTAATGCAAGTTGTCTTCGATGGATTCAAGGAAGTTTATGCCTCTTATTTATCACTTTATCAATGACATATGGTAATTTCATCTTAGTTATCCTACTTTATTTGGCGATTTTCGCGCTCCAAAGTATACGAAAACCCCTCTATTTAGAAGAGGTAGACAATCACAGTAAAAAAGAACATCGTGCCACTGTATTAAGTGTTGCGGCGCAGATGAAATCTCTATGCTTGATGATTTTCGCTCCTATTTTCGGATATATCGCTGAGTTCTTTGGTTTATTGCAGGTGCTTTGGATGATTTCAGGATTGTTATTACTCTGTTTCCTCTTTACTTCTCTCAACGAAAAACCACACACTACTTGCAAAAAGAAAGGGATTACCAAATGAAAAATTATCTCAAACACATCAAACCCTACTGGATTTTCTTCGTTGGATCTCCCCTACTCATGATTTTAGAGGTCTATTGCGACGTACAAATCCCCACACTTTCTGCAGAAATTATCAATGAAGGCATCCTTAAAAACGACAATTCAGCAATTTTTTCAATTACCATGCAAATGATTGGAACCCTGTGCATGGCTGTGATGGCAGGAGTGGGAGCTTCCTATTGCGCTACCAAAGCCTCGGTCAATTTTTCCCATGATTTAAGGGAAGAAATTTTCACAAAAATTCAATCATTTTCCTTCCAAAATATCGATAAGTTCAGCACTGGATCCCTCGTCACACGGCTCACGAACGACATTACCCAAGTAGGACAACTGGTGGTTATGGCGCTTCGCATGGTCTTTCGCTCCCCAGGAATGTTGGTGGGTTCCATGATTATGGCATATCGTATCAGCCCTAAATTATCTGTCATTTTCCTAGTATTAGCACCTATTTTAGTCGCAATAATTGCTGTTATTCTTCATTTTGCTTATCCTAAATTCGCTTTATTACAAGAAAAAGTAGATGCACTTAATACAAATGTCCAAGAAGGTCTCATCAATATTCGTGTGATAAAGGGGTTCACACGTGAAAAATTTCAGGAAGATAAATTCAAAGCCGTAAACCAAGATCTGCGAGACACTGGGCTGCGCGCCTATCGCATCAATATGTTGCAAGGTCCACTGATGACCATTTGTGTCAACGTTGCAACTTTAGCTATTTTGTGGTTTGGAAGCCATATTTTAGGCCAAGGAGAAATTAACATCGGAGATATTTCTGCTTTGATCACTTATTTAGCGCAGATTTTAATGTCTGTCAATATGATCGCCAATATTTTCATGCAAAGTTCCCGTTCTTTGGTCTCTGCTCGACGTATCTCCGAAATTTTGGATGAGTCTGTTGATATCCACGATTTACTCGCAAAACAACCGGAAAAAATTGTCGAAACTGGTAATATTATTTTTGAAAATGTCAGTTTCAAATATTTTGAAAACTCAGAAGCAAACGTACTCACAAACTTGAATTTAAGTATCAAATCAGGTCAAACTGTGGGGATAGTAGGTTCCACTGGTTGTGGTAAAAGCTCACTCGTTCACCTGATCCCTCGTCTTTATGATATAAATGAGGGAAGAATTTTAATGGATGGTGTGGATGTTCGAGATTATTCCCTCAAAAATCTGCGAGATGGGGTTGCAATGGTCTTGCAACAAAATCTGCTTTTTTCTGGTAGTATCAAAGACAATTTGCTCTGGGGTAAAGGGGTTGCCACAGAGGAAGAAATGAAAAAGATGACAGATTTCTCTGCATCAAAAGATTTTATCGAAAAAACTAGCAATAAATATGATACCTTACTGAATCAAGGAGGCTTGAATTTATCTGGTGGGCAGAAACAACGGCTGTGTATCGCCCGAGCTTTGATGAAACAGAGCAAAATCTTGATTTTAGACGACTCAACTTCTGCTGTGGACACAGCGACCGAGCGGAAAATTCGCAAACATCTCCAAAATGACCTCAAAGAAATGACAAAACTCATCATAGCACAAAGAATTTCCTCGGTAGAACACGCTGATTTAATTGTCGTTTTAGATGAAGGGGAAATCTCTGCTAAAGGCACACACGATGAATTACTGCAAAATTCAAAAGTGTATCAAGAAATTTATCACTCACAAGTGGATGAAAAAATGGATAAAAATCAGGAGGTTGGCTAATGGATCAGAAAAAAGATTTTGCAAATGTGATGCCTCCGATGGGAAAAGGTGCTCCAGGTGGACCTGGGGGTCCTAGGGGTATGATGCGAGAAAAGGTGAAACCTAAAAACTCTAAAGCAACCTTCCTTCGCCTTTGGTCTTATCTCGGAAATCACAAGTTTTTGTTAATCACTGCTTTGTTTTTCGTCATGGTAAACAGCATTTTCTCTAGTCTCGCTACCTATCAAATCCGTCCCATTATAAATGACTTAGTGGCGCAAGCCGGAAGTTCTGCCCTCCTTCGAAACCTGCTGTATATGTTCGGAATTTATGCTATAGCTGCACTAAGTCAATATATACAATCAAGAATTATGCTAGAAATAGCTCAGAGTTCGCTCGCAAAGTTGCGTTCTGATCTGTATATATCCATGGAAAAACTCCCTCTTCATTTCTATGATCGCAATAAAAATGGCGACCTGATGAGTAAGTTTACAAACGACGTCGACGTGGTGAATCAGATGCTCTCTACCACTTGTGTGAGCTTGGTTTCAGGGATCGTCACCCTCACCATGACCATCGGAATTATGTTTTTCACTAACTGGAAACTCGCCCTCGTGACCATGACAGTGGCTCCCTTTTTTAGCACTGTAACACGTCAAATTTCTAGACGATCCATGAAATATTACAAAGGACAACAACAAAGCATTGGCCAATTAAATGCTTATATCGAAGAGCGAATCACAGGTCAAAAAGTGATAAAAGTCTTCAACCACGAGCAAGAAACCATTGATATGTTCAAAAATTACAACAAAACCCACCGTGATGATTCCTTTAAAGCTCAATTTTTAAGTGGAACCATGGGTCCTATCATGGGTTCACTGGCACAAATGGGATATGTCATCACCTCTTGCGTGGGGGCGCTTATGTGTGTGGCAGGAAATTTCGATTTAGGTGGATATACCATTTTTTTAGGTTATTCTAAAAGCTTTTCACGTCCTGTTAATGAAATTTTCATGCAAATTAACACTGTTTTCTCGGCTTTAGCTGGTGCAGAGCGTGTATTTAGCGTGATGGATGAAAAGCCAGAACCTCCCGACCAAGCAGATGCGAAATCCTTGGAGAATATAAAAGGAGAAGTGGTCTTCCAAAACGTTAAATTCGGATATCTACCAAACATCCCTGTGCTCCAAGACCTCTCGCTTACAGCAAAAGCGCACGAAAAAATTGCCTTCGTGGGTTCCACTGGAGCCGGTAAAACCACCATTACCAATCTAGTAAACCGTTTTTACGAGATACAAGAAGGAAAAATCACCTTAGATGGGGTGGATATTCGCACTTTAAACAAGGAATTTCTTCGAAAAAATATTGCTATGGTGCTTCAAGATACCCATTTATTCACTGGAACCATTCGTGAAAATATCCGTTATGGACGACTAGATGCCACCGACGAAGAGGTAGTGGAGGCTGCTAAAACTGCAAATGCAGATAAATTCATCAGACGATTAGAGCAGGGCTATGACACAAAATTATCAGGAGATGGTAGTAGTTTGAGTGGTGGACAACGACAACTTTTGAACATCGCACGAGCTGCAATTTCAAAAGCGCCCATCTTAGTGCTTGATGAGGCAACTTCCTCAGTAGACACACGCACAGAACGCAACATTGAAGAGGCACTTCAGCGTTTGATGGCTCATCGCACAACCTTTGTCATCGCTCATCGCCTCTCTACCGTGCGAAACTCTGACCAAATCATCGTTCTTGACGCTGGACGCATTTTAGAACAAGGAAATCACGAAGACTTATTGGCACAAAAGGGGAAATATTACGACCTTTACACAGGTTCTGCAAAATTGGAATAGCGAAACCATACTATGAAAATTTTTTGACAAATATTCACTCACATGGTTACTTTCAAATCTCGCACAAAAGAAATTAGTTTTAACTAATTTCTTTTAAAATATATGATTAATGGAGGATATAGTATTATGAATACCGAGAAAAAAACACCCACAGGCAAAGGTCCAGGAGGTCCAAATCCAAAAGATGCAATGAAAAATCGATTACCAGTGAGCGAAATGAAAACCCCTATTTTGGAGTTTTTATCCTCGCAGAAAGAGCTTTATATCGCTGTGAACAATGATAGTGATTTCCCTGAGTTAGAAGTTGCTGACTACCGTATGAATGGTCAAACCATGATTTTAATTCTCACCCCTGCCTCGATGTTTTTAGCAAGTATGAAGGATGGCGACAAATTTACTGGTTTCATTTTCGACAAACAAGGTAGTGGTCTGAAGATGACAAAACGTGTTTATGGTAAATTCACTGCACATTTGCTCTCGACTGAGGATGATTTGCTCAAACCTCCGGCTGAAACCGACCCTATGATGAAGAAAATGCTTTCACATGGCGCAAAATTTTTCCGTTTGACCCAGGAATCAATGACAGCTTTCTTTAGTGGAAGTGAAATTTTCACTCTTGACCAAGATCTCAACCCTTCCTTTGCAGAATTTTCCCCTAATGGAAAAAAACGATATGAAAATAGCCGTCATATTTTGATGGAATATGAAGGCAGAGAGGTTATTTTCAACACTTTTGTGGAAGGGAATCTCTATTATACCCTGACTAAACTAAGTTCTAACAAAATTTCTTACATCAAACAAGGTGGAGAATGTAAATTCTTCGATGGTCGAGATAATCACTTTACCAGTAAAGTAGAACTATTAGACGAGGAAAAGACGCAAGAAATTTTCGATAAATTGGTTGCTACCAACAGCAGTTACTTCAAAAGCAATGACGGTTTAGTGGGACTTTGTTATAAAAAACAGCCTTGATAGCTCTGCTAAATTGCTTTATATGGTCACTATAAGTTGCAAATTCCATCTTTTAGCTTGAAGTAGGTGGGAATATAGCCGTCTATAAATTCATTCGTTGAATGTAAATAACAGGCAATGTCCCCATCAGTTTTTACACGTTAAAGAACTGATGGGGACTTAATTATATTATTTACACCAAATAAATAGCCATATTCATTATTGAGACCGAGTTTGCTGCCAAATTTACTGAAATCACGATATTGATCACGAGTTGTGCTAGATATTTTGCTGTTACTCGTAACTTTTTAGGAAATCTCAGATAGCAAAATCTCCACAGCTTTCACTTTTTCAGCTTCTGTCAATCCATCGTCATAGCTGATGTGTATGAGATTTTTCCCAGACTGAATGAGGTACTCCTCTAAAGGTCTGTTATCTAGGAAATATCTCCAGACTGTCAGGTCGTCATTTTCGGGAATTTGTTCCCACCTAAATCCATCTTCTAGTTGAAAGTCTTCTAAAAAGAGCTTGCTCTGTACCACTTTCTCTGAAATATATTCATAATTTGTTTCATATAAGGAATAACCCAACACCAAACCACTCTCTGCATGGTCGAGGAAAAAGGTCCCCCACTCCATTAAAAATGTCCCTCCACCTCTGTGATATTTCAGGTAGTTTGCGGTATCATCAGGGCGAATATCTGATATTTCTAAAGGAATTTCCGTCTCTTGAGAAATATGACCAAAATCTACTTGACGCATCACTTGGAAGGTCGCAAAAGTCATGAACAAAACTGGAAAGGTAAAAGAAAGCACCCAATAAATCACCGCTTTTAGTTTATTGGAAAATCTTTGTTTTCGCAAAAAGGTAAAGAGCCCGAAGATAAACCCTACATTGAGAAACTGTATCAAAAACGCAAAAATCATCCAACCATCCAGTGAATTTAAGATGGCAACCAGTAAAATAACAAAGATAGAAGCTGCAAGACTATTGAGCAGCCAATAAATATTGATTGGTCTCACGCAGCTTCCTCCCTGTTCCACTGCGATGCTCGACTGTTTAAACCAGTGAAAATATTGTACTGTGGTGAGTGCCATGGAAATCGTCACGATGATGGCACCAAGTAAGGAAAAAATTCCAAATCCACCATAAAATTGCTCTGGTCTGGTGTGAATATTGGTGGTTTGCATCCAAGCTATGAGTGGAAAGAGTACCATCATGACAAATTGAGCTGGTAAAAACTCTTTTTTCATGGATTTATGAATACTTTTGAGTTTTAGCGCTTCATCGGTCTCGATGGGGAGTGGGTTATCTTGGCTAGAGCAAAAAATCACTGCATTTCCCCATTGACAGATGTATTCCCACCCAGATTCTTCGCACATTTCGATGAGGGTTTCCAGTTTTTTCGTGGGCACTCCGTCTAAACTAGACAGAGATGGGAGAAAAATGACGTTGTAGTGCAAGGTTTGTGGCTGGATTTTCTCATAGTGAGTGAAGAAATGACCGAATTTGATGCACTTCCACCCTTTGAGCGCCATTTTCTCCAAGGTTTCCCTGATTCCCTCTAAATCATAGAGGCATCTGTTGGAATATCCTAATTTCTTCGTTTTCATCATGTTTCCTCCTTGTTATGGTTTTGAAAGTAAGTTATATAGTCTGATAAAAGCAATTCCATACGAGTTTTTTCTTTGAGTAGGGCGTCTCTCCCCTTGTTTGTGAGAATGTAACTTCGTTTTCGCCCCTCTACCTTGGTTTCGATGATATACTGCTCTTTTTCAAAGCCCTCGAGCAAGGTATAGAGCGTTCCTGCCCCCATTTTGATCCGTCCATGCGTGATTTCTACCACTCGTTTCATAATATCTGTGCCACAACACTCTGTTTGAAGCAAAAGGAGTGTGTAAAACATTTGCTCGGTGAGGGTTCCGAATTTTTCTCTTGCCATATAATTTCCTCCTACGATTATCGATATCGAATATCAATATTAACCATATTCTAACATTGATATTCGATATTGTCAAGAGGTTTTACAAAATTTATTGCACAGATTCTTTCTAAGACAATTCCAACATTGCAAAATCTTATATAAATCTTGATATCAGCATAGTCACTTTCCCTCAAGGTGAAGAAAATAGAAAAATCCGAAGCACTGTTTATAAGCAGAAACTTCGGATTGGTGCGGTAAATAGATTTCATTGTGTTACCCTAAAAAAGTGGGATTTCCATGGGTTTATTCCCTAATTCTGTCACAGAGGTGTAAGAAGGTGTCATATAAATAATCTCGCTGTAAAACTCTTGAGGTAAATAATAGCTAGCAAGGCTGTACTGGTCATCGCTGGTATCGTTCCTGTTCGACATGCCATTAAACCCTTCTTCTTGACCATCTACAGTGTAAAAATTACCATCCCAAACAGAGCGAGAGGTGAAACTTTCCGAAAACCATGTTTTAACAGGTGGATTATATACTCGGAAGGTCAAAGCGTAGTCCCCTTCGCCGTGTTCGGTGTCTAAATCTGCCGAAAGGAATTCCGCCCCTTCGGGAAGCCATTCACACGTTAAGTCCTCTAAATTCACAGCAACTTGCTCCAATTCCTTGTCTAACCACTTGACTTCACGGATATAAAGGGTGAGATTTTCACTTTTGGAGAAGAAATCACTTTCCAAGTAATATGTTTTTTCCAAAGGTTTTCCCGAATTCCAACTTGCCGTTTGTCCGTTGGTGATGGCTTCAAATTTTTCTCCTTTGTCATTTTCCAAGTAAAAATCAATTTCTTTCATCTTTTTGCTATGGGTTTCATCTTCTTTTAGGGTAATTTGAATATGAGAGGGGTACACTTCCATAGTTGTCACAGTGATACTCTCGCCATCCACTTCAAAACTTTGATTTACCTCCAACAATTCCCCTTGCCCCAAGAAATAAGGGTCAACTTGGATGATAAACTCGAAGGTAGTACCGATGGTTTCTTCCTCATGAAACTGCTCATAAGTGATCTCCTCCCCACTATCCGAGATTTGTTGCCGAATACGAAGTTCTAGGGTGAATTCTTCGGGCACTTCCTCTGTAAAGTCACGACTCAAGATTAGTGTAGGATCTTTCACTATTTCATCTGAAAACAGGACAAAACCAACCGTCATATCCCCATGCAAACTGGTGTTTCCTAGCTCATTTTCGCTCATGCCATCCCAAACAAAGCTAGGGTAAACATGCACTTCTTTCCCCTCACTATCCTCTGCTGTGAAGAAAAGATTAACCCGTTTTGCATCCACAATCATGTGTTCCAGAGTCACAGTATAACCGTCTTTGCTTTGTGTTTCCCCCAAATATTGCACATATTCTTCCTCCACAGCACGAGAAAGAGATGCTGAAAAGTCCACAATTTTCGCAAGTTCCCCCAAAAAAGGCACACGAGAAACAGCCAAGGCAACAGATGGGAACAAGTTAATCATCAAAATAAAAGCACATACACTACTCGTAAGGGTCTTAGTGGTTTTCTTCCCTACTTTGTGCCTATCGTATCGTTTTTTTGCATTGGAAAAATCAGGAACTGGTGTTTCCACTTCTCCCATGAGGTGTTCTTTCATCTCCATAAATTCATCGTATCGTGTCATTCTTAATCCTCCTCTAATTCTAAACGCAACAAGGCAAGTGCTTTGCGTTGATGTGTTACAACGGTACCTTGAGGCATATCCAATAATTTCGCTGTTTCTTTTAAGGTTTTATCCATATAGAAGCGAAAAATAATCACATTTCGCAGGTGATTTGGCAGTTTTTCCATGGCTTCTTTCAACGGCAAGTTATCGTAAAATTCTTGAGATTTTTCGGGGATATCACCAAATAACACCCTGCTTCTTCTCTTTAATTCCTTGTTACAGCCATTGATCACAATGCGTGTGAGCCATGTTTCAAAAAAATCCTCTTCTTTCAACTTTTTCAGGTGTTTTAACGCCTGATAGATGGATTCATCAATCACTTCTAAACAATCTGCTTCACTGCCTAAGTAACAAAAGGCGATACGATACAGTTTGCCATGGATTTTTTCGCAACGTGCGACAAATTCTTGTTCTTTCATTCTATTATTCTCGATTCCTTTCTTGAAAAGCTTTTCATATATTAGAGGATTTAGAATGTGATTTTGATTTCATATTTTGAAAAAAATTTAGTCGCAATAAGAAAAGGATAATAACTACGAGCAAATCAAAGAGGATTTCTCTACTCTGGTCGTAATAGAATGCTGATATTTAGTCTGTTTTTTCATCTTCATAATGTCCTATTCCCATGAAAATACCTCCTTAAATCACCTGAAAGAGTATATCATATCCGACCAATAAAAACAAGAAATATCAGCTTAGACTCCATTCTACAACCTAAGCGTCGTTTTTCTTGCTTCTACAGGACTACTGTGCTATAATGGATACATTAGACATATGAGCCACTTTACATAGAATGCTGAAAATACCTCATATTGTCTTCTGCTAAAATAGCTTTACTACATTTTCGGAGGAAACATTATGCACCCCTTTTGTCGCAGCTTTCACTTAGGACTCCATATTGCCGCTACGATTCTTCCTTGGAAATCTCCTATCATATTGGAAGGAAACACGGTCTACGCTGACATAGGAAAATTGATTTCCAAAAACCGTTGCACTTTTATTGTCACGGATTCGGTTATCCAAAATCTCGCCTTAACAAAACCTCTTTTAGACTATCTTGACCAAGAGGGCTATCCTTATGTTGTCTATGACAAGGTTAGCCCTAATCCTACTGTTGCCAACATTGAAGAAGCCCTTGCCCTATACCATAAACATGATTGTCACACCCTTATCGCTTTTGGGGGTGGTTCTCCTATGGATTGTGGCAAGGGGTTATTAGCACGTGTGGCACGCCCCAAGAAAAGCTTAAAAAAAATGAAGGGACTTTTCAAAGTCCTACGTAAAATTCGCCCCCTTATTGCCATTCCCACCACAGCAGGAACGGGCAGTGAAACCACTGTTTGCGCTGTGGTTTCAGATGACACCACAAAATATGTGATAAACGACCTCTGCCTCATCCCCCCTTATGCAGCTTTTATTCCAGAATTGACTTGCTCTCTCCCTCCTCACGTCACTGCGACGACTGGGATGGATGCCCTTGTCCATGCTGTGGAGTCTTACATTGGTGTCATCAACGGAAAACAAACCAGAAAAGATGCCCTCCAAGCTGTAACTCTTATCCACAAACATCTATTGACCGCATATGAAGATGGCAATAATTTAGAGGCAAGAAGAGAGATGCA
>JAWXUK010000009.1:0-25933 GCA_044432785.1 Eubacteriales bacterium
CCTTCCTATCTTCCACCCATCATATTAAGATGTATCTAGAAATTCATTCCATAATACGAATCCTACTCCATCCAATCCACCTTTTCGTTTTAAGACTTGCCTACGATCTTCGAGGAGCTGACACCATTCTCTCCCCTCTCTCAAGAGGTGGTTTTGCTGAAAATTCTTTCACAATCTCGACTGAGAGATTTGGCTACCATATCTCGAAACATTGAAAACACTTGTTTTCCCCAATTTCTTCTCTTACCATTTTTGCAAATACTTCCCACTTCTCGCTAATTCTTAACTTTTGATTGACACAAAAAAAAGACTGTGATAGTATTTTAGATAGCAAATCACTGATTTGTTGGAGCTGATTGTTCCTTACCACAATCTAAATTTTATCAAGATGAAGGAGTTTTACTATGAAACCAACTAAAAAAGCCAGCGAGATGAGCGTAAAAGAACTAGCTATGTACATCGACCAATCTGTCCTTAAACCTGAATTTACTGAGGCTGAAATCCGTAAATACATTCAAGAGGGTGTTGACTTTGGCTGTGCTACTGTTTGTGTGAACCCTGCATCTCTCGACATTGCTGCTGAACTCACAAAGGGTACCGACACTAAGATCTGCGTGGTTTGCGATTTCCCCTTCGGACTTTCCACCACTGCTTCTAAAGTGCTTCAAGCTGAAGAATATTGTAAACGTGGCGATGTGCCTGAGCTCGATATCGTTGCTAACTATGGCTGGATTAAATCCGGTAAATGGGACCTCGTACAAGCTGACATCAAAGCAGTTTGTGATGTTTGCCACAAATACGGCACTGTTGTAAAAACCATTATGGAGACCGACGCTCTTACCAAAGACGAAGTGCTTAAAGCCACTGAAGTTTGCGTGCAAGCTGGCAGTGATTTCGTGAAAACCTCTACCGGTTTCTACACAGGTGGAACCAGTGTTGGCGCTACCCCTGAAATCATTCAAGCAATGATGGACGTGGTTGGCGATCGTGCTAAAATCAAAGGTTCTGGTGCTATCCGTACCCGTGAGCACTTCCTTCAACTCATCGACATGGGCATCGATCGTATGGGTGTTGGCTATCGCTCTACTCCTGACGTTTTGGGTCTCGAGAACAAAAACACTGCTCCTGCAAACCCAAAAGATACCTACTAAGAATAGCAATTCATCAGCCGACTCGTGTTTGCGAGTCGGCTTTTTTTACCTTTTTGACTGCTCATACCTATGATGTGGTCGTTTCCCTCGTTGAAAGTACTTTCACTTTCATCTGTATTTTAGTTCTATGAAATGGGAAATACTAAAAATATTTCCTAGATGAGCCATAACACTTGCTAAGCAGTTAGACATATTGTATAATCAAAGCATAAATTAGATCGAATTTATAGTCGCATTTCCACAATAGCATCGACACTAGATGTCGATAGAAAAGAGGGATTTTTATGTTTAAGTATTTCCAACAGATGGGTAAAGCCTTCATGCTCCCCATCGCAATCCTACCCGCTGCGGGTCTGCTCCTCGGGATTGGTGGTGCATTTTCTGCACCTGCAACCATCGAGAGTTATCCATTCCTCGATAATGCATTTCTACAAGCAATTCTTAGCATTATGTCCGCTGCTGGTGGTGCAGTCTTTTCTAACTTAGCACTCTTATTGTGTGTTGGACTGTGTATCGGTTTTGCCGCTCGTGATAAAGGTACCGCCGCTCTCGCTGGTGTTGCTGGTTATATCGTGATGACGGCAACCATCGAAAACATGCTCGCCGTATTCAATCCTGAAGGTAACGCTATTGACACCGGAATGGCTGGTGCTCTGGTTCTTGGTTTCACAGCTGTCTACCTCCATAATAAATATCAAAATATCGAGCTTCCTGCTTTTCTTGGATTCTTTGGTGGGGCACGATTTGTCCCCATCGTTACATCCTTTTCCGCTATCTTCATCGGAGCAGGTTTCTATATCGTTTGGCCTAGCATCCAAAATGTGCTCATCGCAACAGGTATTGCTGTTTCGGGAGCTGGAATCTTCGGAACCTTTATCTTCGGTCTGCTCCATCGTCTTGGTGTTGCATTCGGTTTGCACCACGTTCTCTATCCTATGTTTTGGTATAGTGAGCTCGGTGGGGTCGAGATTGTCAATGGAGTTGAGGTTGCTGGTGGTCAAAATATTTTCTTCGCTCAAATCACCGACCCTAACCACATTGGTGTCTTCACCGAAGGAACTCGTTTCTTTGCCGGTCAATTCCCTATGATGATGTTCGGACTCCCTGCTGCTTGCTTGGCTATGTACCACTGTGCTCGTCCTGAAAATCGCAAAAAATACATGGGTGTTTACCTCAGTGCTGCGCTCACCTCTCTTCTCACCGGAATCACCGAGCCTGTTGAGTTTATGTTCCTCTTCATCGCTCCTGCCCTATTCGTAGTGCACGCACTCTTGACTGCGCTCTCCTTTGCTTTGATTGATTTCTTCAATATCGCAATTTTCGGTACCTTCTCTGCAGGACTCATTGACTTTAGTCTCTTTGGAATTTTGCAAGGAAACGACAAGACCAACTGGATGCTTGTCATTCCTATCGGTATCGTTTGGGGTTTCCTTTACTACGGACTATTCACCTTTGCCATTAAAAAATATAACCTCATGACCCCAGGTCGTGCAGAAGAGGATGAAACCTTCGTCACCAAGGTCGAGACCAAGGCAACCATCAAAGAGGATGCTGTCCTCGTCATTGCAGCCTTAGGTGGAGAAGAGAACCTCGAAAACGTGGATGCCTGTATCACACGCTTGAGAGTTTCTGTCCGAGATGCTTCTCTTGTGAGCCGTGATGAGCTAAAGAAAATCGGCGCAACCGACGTCTTAGAAGTTGCCGGAGGAATCCAAGCCATCTTTGGCGCAAAAGCAATACTTTACAAAAACGCAATTCATGATATAATGGGTATAGATGACTAAAACTTTTAACGAGGTGACACCTATGCCAAACAAATCTATCTCTCAAATTATCACGCACAATTACGCAAGTTTGACCGCAGTAGAGAAAACCATCGCAGATTATTTCATCTCTACCAAAACGAAGGAAGATTTCTCGAGCAAAACCATCAAAAATAAGCTCTTTATTTCGGAATCCTCCCTCTCTCGTTTTGCTCAAAAATGTGGCTTTCGAGGATATCGTGAATTTATCTATTGTTACGAACAGAGTATTGAAGAACGAACCAGCGATTTACCGGTCGATTTTCAGGTGGTTTTTAACGATTATCACGAGATCACAGCCATGTGCCATACTTATTTCGACGACCAACAGGTCCACGACGTAGTAGAATTGATGCGAGAAGCCAAAAGAATTTTGATCGTAGGGGCTGGATCCTCTGCACTTGCTGGAAAAGATATTGGAAATAGATTTATGCGCATAGGTGCCTCGATAGAGGTTGTTTCGGATTTAGACGAAATTAGAATGAAGTCAGTCCTACAAAATGAAGATACACTGATGATAGGAATTTCTATTTCAGGCAACAAAGAGGATGTCTTATTTGGATTGCTCGAGTGCCACAAACGTGGTGGTCGAACCGTTCTAGTCACAGCAAATGAGGAACTTTCTGGGTTTTATACGAAAATTTTGGTTCCCACAACGATAGGGCTCTCTAACGGGAGCTCTATCACGCCGCAATTCCCCATTTTACTGTTTTTTGATCTATGTTTTCAGCGCTATTTGCTCAATGATACCAAGCAAAAATTGACCCTGCATAACCAAACTCTTGATGCACTCAAGCGATGATGTGCATCCTCTGACCATATATGTTGTTTGATTGAAAGGAATCGTTTAAGATGCTATTTAAGAAAAAGTTCTCGGTGAAATCCCCTGTCATTGGTACCGTGATGGACCAAACCCAATTGCCCGACCCCTGCTTTGCGAACAGTTTACTAGGAGAGACCCGTGCCCTCACCCCTGAAGATAATGTGATTTGCTCCCCTATTAACGGAAAATTGACCATGATTGCCGATACCTCTCACGCATTCGGTGTGGCTGATGAGAATGGTGCTGAATTTTTGGTACATATCGGTATCGATACCGTGAATCTAAAGGGCGAATGTTTTAAAGTGTTAGCCGAGGCTGGTGCTACTGTAAAACAAGGTCAACCTATCATTGAGTTCGACCGTGAAGCAGCTGCTGAAAAAGGATTCAATACCAGTGTTATTTTGGTGCTTCTAAGCAGTGATGCCTATGGATTCCAAGGTAAAGGCAAAGCTACCAAGGTCACTACCTCTGACGAAATCGAGACCTACGCTCCCAAAAAATAAGCTGTGTTGATCCCTCTCTCGTGGAAACATGACCCCCTCCCCTATTCGAGAAAATCTGTGACCCGTTCGATAGGATCGAAGTGTAACCACTCTGATCTCATTCTCGTGGGTGGCTGAGAATTGCTCGGTGTGGCTTATGGTTCCCTTGATGTAGAGAATACAGCCTTCAATAAGTATTCTTATAGGATTTTACAATTCTATCGGAATACTTATTTTTTATCTAGCGACCTTGCAAGTTTTGCTGTTGAACTTTGGTGCCACTTGATGTATACTAAGAAGTATGGAAGGACAATCGCTTCTATCACGATAGAGCGATGGAAAGAGGATTTATGAATAAAATAAAAATGGTTGTAACCGATGTGGATGGCACCCTGATGGAAGAAGCGACTGGACGCTTAAATCCAGAATATTACGAGGTAATTCGCCAATTGGTAGCCCAGGGAATTCGGGTTGTCATTGCAAGTGGACGCCCCCTTATTAGTTTAGAGAAATTGTTTCGTCCTGTTGAAGGATTGGTTTGGTTTATCGCTGATGGTGGCCCTACCTATAAGACCACTGGGGATGCCAAGCGACATGGGATTTTCCCTCAAGAATGTGCGCAAGGATTGTTTCAAGATATCGGAACCATTCCAGATGGCGATGCCCTGATTTGGGGGAAGAAACATATCTATGTTCCAAACTTAGATAGCCAGATGGCGCACCTACTGCAGGAAGAATATAACGTGGAGCTCACTCTCCTACCGGATAGTTTTGCCTCTATTTTGCCAGAACCTGTCTATAAAGTCGCCCTATTCCATACCGAAAAACCCCTCCATTACGGAAATACCGTGTTGATTCCGAAATGGGAGGATCAAGTCTCTTTTGTACAAGCTGGAGCTTGGTGGATAGATTGTTTGATGCCCAACATTTCAAAGGCTTCTGCCTTGGAACAAATTTTGATAGAATGTGGCATCACTCCCGACGAGGTCATGGCAAGTGGCGACAATATGAACGATGTCGAGATGCTTCGCTATGCCGGGGTTGGGCTTGCTGTCTCTTCTGCTCTGCCCGAGGTAAAGGCAGTGGCAACTAGAGAGATCGGTAACTTTAAAGTACATGGTGTGCTTAACGCATGGAAAGAGCTACTCACCTCCGAATCATGATATCACCCTATATCCTCAATCCTTTTGTTTGCAATGGATTGAGGATATTTTATTCCCTATTATCTGGTTGATTCTTATCTTCACTTCCCTATTGATTTTGGATGGTGAAAGGGGTGTCGACCCCTTCACTATAGTTATGATATATTTCGTCAAATTAACTGGACAAATGGATGTAGATGTGATATAATTTAGCAAAATAAGATAATTACTAAAAGAATCACTTTTCTTCGTGTCGCAGAAGAACTATGAACGCTATCGTATCCACATTTCGCTCCCTTAGGAAGAGTATCTCGGTTCGTACCATTCTCATATTCAAGATAAAACAGTCCGCCACAATAGATCAGATTTGGGAGAATATTATGAAAAAGTTATTTCAACTTCTTCTCTTGGGCTGCGTATTTACAATGACTTCGGTCACTGCAAATGCGAGTGGATTGCTCACATCGGAAGAATTGGCTCTACTCCAAGATGAAATTTATTATGTTGGCTATTCCACGAAAAATGCCCCTGTAACCTATTTAGATAGCGATGGGCAGATGGCTGGAATGGCTTACGAAGTGTTGCAAGAATTAGCGAAGGAATATGGCCTTCAATTCGAGTTTGTGGATGTCGATATTACCACTGGTAACGATCTTCGTTTCCTCTCCTTTACCACCCTGATGAAGCATGAAAATATCCGACCTGCTAGCACCCCTTACATCCAATTTCCCTTTATCGAAGTGCGACTATCCTCCTTCGAGGGAGATCCTAACCATGTTGGGATTGCCAATGTGCACGGAATCGACAGCCTAGAAGAGGTTCGAGCTGGGCTTGCATCCCTTACACCCACGGTGTACGAAAGTTTCAACCTCGTCCATTCTGCCCTATTAGCAGAGGAAATCGATACCATGATAACCACCACTCTTGCCTATGTCCAGCTTAGATCAAAGGTTGAATCCGGTGATTATTTGGTTGAATTTTTAGAAAATACTGCAAAATATCGTGTTTTTTATAACGAAACATTCCCAGAAGAAAAGCAGATCCTATTCAATAGACTATTTTCAAATCTAAGTCAAAGTTTCCTTCATCGCTTAGATGTGGAACACAGTTTTTACAACGTGAATTCTACGATAGATTCTAACGGTACTGCTGGTTCTAGTGGCCTTACAGCAACCCCTAACGTGGATTCTTCCCAAGCGAGACCCCTTTTCGGAGATGGCGTGTGGTTTGGACTTATCGTGGCACTTGTTGCGATTTTAGCCCTTGTAAAGAACAAAGATGATACCGAACGTGCCCTAGATTTCGACAAACTGACAAAGCTCTATACCCAAGAAAAGTGGCTAAGAGAGACATCACTTGTCCTAAAAAGCAATCAAAGTGATCCTTACACGATTCTCGCCCTTGATATTGATAATTTCAAGTATATCAACGAAGTTTATGGCTTCAAATGTGGAAATAGCGTTCTGATTGCACTTGCACTTGCCATTAACTCCAACAAAGATGGCGAAACTTTGGTGGGTCGTATTTCTGCTGATAATTTTGTGGTTTTGTATAAAGGTGGCTATCAAAGTGATCGCATAAGGGATCATGGTAAGGTTTACGAAGAGGTGCGCATCTCGCTCAATCGAATCATTGGCGAGGACTTTAACCTGACCTTTAGTGTGGGTGTTTTCGAAGTGATCGACCATCAATCCGATGTGAATTACATGGTGGATTGTGCCATTACAGCAAGAAATATTGGCAAAAAAGTTGCCGCAAATACCATCAACACCTATACAGATGCCATGAGTAAAGAGCGAGAAATCAGCAATAGAATCATCACTACCATGCACGCTGCCATTGAAAACAGAGAGTTTGTGATGTACTATCAATCAAAAATTGATCTTGAAAACGAAAAACTTGTAGGGGCTGAAGCCTTGGTTCGCTGGATCAAAGATGGGAAGGTCATCCCTCCTAATGATTTCATTCCTGTTTTCGAAAAAAATGGTTTCATTGAAAAACTAGATTACTATGTTCTCGAAGCTGTTTGCATATATATCAAAGAAAATAGTGGGCTGCACTTCCCCACTATTTCCATCAATTTATCTGGCATTACCTTAATGCAGGATAATTTAGTAGAAAAAATCGTAGAAATCATTCAAAAACATGATGTATCCCCTGGCCAACTCGAGCTTGAAATTACTGAAAGTGCCTTCGTAAATATTTACGAGAAAAACATCTTAAAACTCGTGAAATTACAAGAATTTGGCTTTGCAATTTCCATGGATGATTTCGGGACAGGGGTCTCGTCCCTTCAACGATTAAACGATTTCCCTCTCAACACCCTCAAGGTGGATCGGTCTTTCGTCGTAAAATCAACCTTAGAGCAAAAAGGCGCCTCTATATTGTCTAGTATCGTGCAAATGGCGAAAGAACTCGATCTTGAAACGGTTGGAGAAGGTGTGGAAACCGAACAGCAGTTAGACCTCTTGAAATCCCTCGGCTGCGACATGGTGCAAGGATATTACTACTCTCGTCCCTTAAATGGAGCCGAATTCATCGAAAAATATGCGAAGTTTCTATCCGGAACTGCTTAAATCTCGCCCTTTGAAGTACATCAAAAAACACGTCTCACGACGTGTTTTTTTCTACTCGAAACCTTTGCATAAAAATCTCCCCACCGAAAATCATCGGTAGGGAGAGCATATTATCGTTCTTCTGCCTCTTTTTGTCTACGTTTTTCAGCATACATCAGGTCATCTGCTCGTTTATAGGTATCATTTAGGGTTTTATCTTGTTCGGAATCAAAAATAGTATAGCCACAGGCGAGAGAGCAACGCATATTGCTAAATTTCTTTTGGTGCTTCACCTGATAGATACAGGTTTCTACAAAGTTTTTCATCTCTTCTAGCTCTGCATCTTGAATAAAGATTGAAAATTCATCTCCTCCGGTACGATAAGCGACCATGGTGGAGGTTTTATTTTCACGGATGACATCGGCAACCATACGGATATAATCGTCCCCTGCGCTATGACCGAGACGGTCGTTGACCTCTTTCACGCCGTTGATATCGGCTACGATGACCCCGACCATTTCGGATTTTCCACGGACGATGAGGTTATTGAGATCGACCTCGTAGGCATTTCGGTTCTTACGCATCTTGGGTGTTTCCATCCATATAAAGTGGGTTTGTGATCCGTTTGAAGATATGAATAGAGATAAAAATGGCAGATACCACCAAAATAATGGCAATTCCAGGGGTGACGGTCCTGAGTTGTTGCAGGGTTGCATAGGTGTTTGTGGCATCAAATTCGATCCCTAACACACCTACAACCGAACCGTCAGAATCGTGCATTGGGAGGTATGCAATGAAGATATCCCCCCAATCTGTGCGCATAATGTCGGTTGGCATGACCACCTCATTATTCAGCGCTCGCTCCATTTTGGGGATGATTGCCTCTTCGATCTTGTCATTTGGATATCGGAAGTCTAAGTGACGCTCGAGCCCGTCTAGGACGTAGACAAATTCTCCCTCATCGTTGACCTTAGCTGTGAAGAGATAGAGCACGCCAGTGGCGTTTTTCATGTTGGTCAGAGCATAGATTGCATCTTCATAGAGTTCTGTTTCCATGTCATCACGGGTGTTGATTTCGAAAAAGGTCCGTGTATCGATGAACTCATCTACAGTGGTTGCAAGTGCAATGGATCGCTCTTCCATGGTCTCCATCAGGACGTTGAAGGATAGCTTCCAGTAGATTTGGGATACCACGACGATGGCGAATAAGGTGTAAAGTGCCACCATTGTGATCACTTGTACATCGGTTCTTGCTGTAAATTTTTTGGTCATTGATTTTTGTTGTTTTGCTTTTTCTGCCATAGTTTTCTCCTTGTTGTTATGGTTTTATCGCTAATATATTCAATAGGAAGGGTAAAAATGCTAATCTTTGATGTATTTTTGAAAAAATTCCTCATTTGGAATGGGTCGAGAGTATAGGTAGCCTTGCCCTAATTGACACTTCACAGAGCGCAGAAATTCTGCTTGTTCTTGGGTTTCGATACCTTCTGCGAGAGTGTGTGTCCCCTCTAGTTCCAGGCACATAGCAAGCATATTTTTCACAATAACAGAGTTTTTCGCATTGGTGAGCACATTATCTACGAGACTTTTATCAATTTTCACCTCATCAACTGAAATGGTGGCAAGGGTGACAATGTTAGAGTAAGCGCACCCAAAGTCATCGAGAGACAGTCGGAAACCTCGAGACTTAAATTCATCTACAAGGGTGGATGCAACTTCATTTTCTACCAATCCAATGCGTTCTGTCACTTCGATGATAATGAGGTGATGTGGAACATTATATTCGTCTAAAATATCACTAATTGTGTCTACAATGCCATGTTCTGTGAGTGTAACACGGCTTAAATTTACTGAAATAGGCATTTCATGCTCGCAATGAATCCATTCTAATAGAATCAAACAAGCTTTTCGTACCACAAACAGGTCGACATGACGAATGACTGAATTTTGCTCGTAAAATGGAATGAATTGATCCGGAAAAATCATTTTTTGATGTTTTTTATCAAATCTTCTGATCAATGCCTCTGCGCCCACCACCTTTTCTGTTTCGAGGTCGATTTGTGGTTGGAGGTAAACTAGGAATTCATCTTCGGCAATAGCTTGGAATAGGTCTTGCAGGATGGAGTTTGCCACGGCTTTGTTTTCTTGGAATGTGGCAGAGTAGAATGCTTGCTTGTTAATTACCATGACGGTATCGGCCTTTTTAATGAGTTCTGACACGGAATAGGTCCCATTCGCCCAACTATGTCCCACAGAAAATGAAGATTCGTGGTTTTCTTCCTTCAAGCGTTGTTGCAGTTTGTTCACGCAATCTTCAAACTCACCTTTAGTGCAGTCGGCACTAAATCCGACAAATTCGTCACCACTGATACGGTAAAAATCTCCCCTGAAAAATTCACGCAGAATGCCCGACGTTTTCTTGATTTGAGCATCCCCTACTTCAAATCCAAGATATTCATTGGTTTTTCGCAGTCCATTTAGGTTGACAAAGAGAACTCCAAGGCTTTTGGGTCGGTTTTGATGTATTTCTGATAATTTTTCAGCATATTTCGTACGATTATAAAAACCTGTGAGTAGGTCGGTTTCGGAAAGTGTTTTCATAGAACGAGTGATCGATATTTCGTGAATTCGCTCTACGATAAAAATGGAGATGGTTTTGAGTAATCTCTCGTCGATCAGGGTATTGGTACGATTTGTCATACCTACCACTCCGATGAGTTCCCCTTTTGCATTCCAGAGTTTATTTAAGATAATATTTGAAATATTGTAACGAGAGAAGAATTTTTGCTCGTTCGATCCCTCAATTCCAAGTTTCTCGTGAGAGTCGATTGTGATCATATCTCGATCCATTTCTGCCCAAGTTAAAAAATCGGAGAGGGAAGCTGCGTTATTCTCATCGGGTTGTTCCCCCACTTTTCCATCAGCATACCAGATCAAAGAATTTGAGAGTACGAGTTTATTGCGATCAAATTCGTAGACATATGTGGCACTACACTCGTAAAATTCGCCCAATAATGCAAGGAGAGCTTTGATGGATTCTGCTTTATCTGGGATTGATAAAATCTCTAAACAATCGGTCAATGCCTCGTCGAAACTTTGGTTTGTACCTACCTGCTCCATCACAAAATTAGTGAGAAAATATTTGACAAAGAGCAGCTTACGCCCTTTTATTTCAAGCACACTGGTGTGGGTATGAAGGTAAATTTTGAGGTGCTCGCTGTAGATTGTCTCTTGCTCGATTTCCCCTTGTTCCACTTTTTCCTTGGTTGTGACTCCACAAAGAGGCAAAAAACCACCCAGAATATCGTGTACCGTTTTCCCAATATAATCTTCAAAAATCTGAAATTTCCGTTCCATCGCTTGATTGAGAAATAGCAGTTCGTCCGTTTCGAAATCAGCAAAATAGCAGAGATTTGAACAGTCATTTGTCAACATTTTTAAGTAATTTAATAATTCCACAGAGTTACACCTCTTTCGTTTTATTCATAGATTACTGAATATTCTTCTTGTTTATTCATTATATCATATTTTTTATAAAAATTCCATCACTTTTTGAAATTTGTATATTGTACAACCACGTACAAATTTTAGCAATAAAAAAAGCTCTGAACCATTCCACGTTATGTGGTTGATTCAGAGCTTTTGTCCTATGTTGTGAACTCTAAGAGCATTTCTTCCAATGGAACAACCTTGTCTAGTTCTTCCATCATGATATTATATCCTGCTTGATCGAGCTCTTCTAGGTAGTTCGACCAACTACTCTCCACGTCTAGTCCATGGAAGACCCAATCCTGGAAGTATTTATGGTGGATGGTGTCGCAACCAGAATTATAGCGAATTTGTAGTGCTGCATAGTCAGTTTCATTTAATAAATCGACTTTATACTCGTATTGTTCACGATCGTTTTCTCTCCAAATACAATCGTAGAGCCAGAAGTCTGCTCCTGCTTCGAAGACATCTTCCACACTAACTGCGAGGAATAGATCGTCAACTTGAACATTTTGAACAAAGATACGACTGCCCTTTTCGGCGATTTCCAAGGGGTTGATCACCTCGACATGGGCGTTTTCATCATATCTCCAGTCTATTCCCTCTTCCCCAAACCAAAGTGGAATGGTGTCCAGACTAAAGTGCGTATATTCGAGGATTTGGAGAATCATAGCGAGCTTTTCATCATCGACATCCTTATTGATGTAGCAGAGTCGACCAAAGGTTGGCATGGCATTTTTAAGCATGGTGCCCTGTCCATTTTCGTCGCTTAGACCTGGAGTGATCAAGAATGTGGCATCAGGATTAGCTTGAAGGAGAGAGAGTGGTGGACGATCGGATGCCCAGGAATTGATAGCGATGGAGGACTCTAAGAAGTAGCCCACTTCTTCGTTATTCACCTTTTCCCAACGTTCGGTTCTGTCTTGCTCATAGAACTCTGGGTCGAAATAGCCTTTCGAATAGAGATCGGAGAACCACACTGCGAAATCCTTGTAGGCATCGGTTACATAGTAGCGTTCGGCTTCACCGTTAAATTCGTTGACACCGTTGACCATGCCAAATCCAGAATAGAGAAGTTCGAAGCGAGACATCGACTCGAAGGAGGCGCCATAGGTGTCGTCCTTCCCATTTTGATCTGGGTCACCGTAGGTGAACCCTTCCATTACCTCCTCAAATTTCTCCAAGGTAAGTCCGGTATCAGCAACGTAAAAATTATCAGAAATTTGGGTGATATTCACGCCAAGATCAATATCGAGTGCTTGAATCCAGTCGTAACGATAATAATCAGCATACAACGAACCTGCAATTGCTGCAGATTGGTCGGTTGCTCCGTTTAAAGCGAAAAATTCTTCGGGAGCATCTGCATCCACAATACTTGTGTAGATGGTGGGGTAAGTATCATATAATTCAAGGAAGGATGGGGCATATTCCTCAACCATTTCACGTGGAATGGTGCGAGTTAGCCCTGTGGAATCCATAAATTCCGATCCTCCGGAGTACCAAATGACGTCAGGCATTTTTTCCTCGGTAAGGAGGCTATTAACATTTGCGATATGCTCGTAGTTTGTACGGTTTACCACGATATCTACTGGAAGTTTTGCTTCGATGAGGCTTTCTGCATAACTTCCAGGCTCCATTTTGTCGGTAAAAGCATCCCAATAGGTGATTTCCATACGCTCTATGCTGGAGTCTGTTGCGTTATCACCACCTGTGGTGGTTGGTGGGGTAGTCTCCTCTGTAGCGATGGAGCTGCAACCTGTTGCCACCACTAGCAACATGCTGGCAGATAAGCATAGGCTAATACTTTTGCGATATAAATTCATATTGATTGACCTTTCATATTGAAATGGAACATTTTTGTTGACATATAAATATACAATATTATACCATATTGCCCTTTTTAAGTCAAGTATTATCCTTGTAATTCTTTTGAATTTAATATATTTTTAACAATGTTTTTCGCAAAAAACAACACATCCACTCACAGTAGAGCGGATGTGTTGTTATAAATTTAGGCTTTTTTGATATACCATTCGTCGATACGCAGATCGGAGCGATAACGAGTATTACCAAAGATGATATCTTCGGGGACAGATAGACGGTTCCCGTTGATGTAAACCATGTCATTTAGAGTGAATAATGGCAATTTATAGAGAGTATCATACTCTAATTGTTGGATTTCTTCCACAATCATGCGATAGTTTGCCACATTTGTACTTGCTTGGAGATCACTCATAGGTCCGTCAAATATCTCAGTGCCCATTAGGCTATGCATATTTCCATTTGTGGAGAGATATTCGTTAAACCAATCCTCTAAGTTGAATGCAGAGAGGGCTTTTAGAAGCATATCATATTCCCGTGTGCCATACATCCGATTATTTCCAAATTCATCTGAACCGTTGGTGTATACCAGTCGGACGGTCAAGCCAATATCTTCGAGATATACTTTCATTTTGTCTAGAAATGCAGCTGTATTTGCGTCAGTGTGATAGTAGGCAATGGTGAAGGGACGATCAAAATCGTAGCCTGCTTCGATGAGCAATTGCTCTGCTTTTTCAGGGTCATACTCGTAAACATAGTGGGGATTTCCCTCGTCATCCATATTTGCAAATGCGAGTTCTCCAGAGTTTAAGTAGGCAGAATCAAGTAGGGCAGGACGATCGATTGCGTGATAGATCGCCTGTCTCACCAATACATTTGAGATGATCTCGTTTTCTTCTCGTTCATCGCCATAATCGATGCTTTCGATATTTTCTTCTAGCACAGGGTCGCCATTTTCATCGAGGATTTCGGCCCCTGTATCATCTAATTTTGGAACCATTTCAACTACATTATAGTCGGCGGCTTGGTTAAAGACGAAGTAGCGATAAAATTCTGCATTCACATTGTACTCTTCAAACCCTTGCATGGAACGATAAGAGACCATTTCAGTGATATTAGTAGTAGAATAGTGGTCGATGAACATATTTTTGTGGTCGTAATACATAATGACACGTTCAATATCGGTCTGAGTATCATGATAATTGGGGTTGCGAATGAGTTCTAGGTCTTCTAATTCATTGATACAATCCACCATAAACATACCACTACAGACAGGATTGCTGAAAAACTCTAATCCAGATGTGATGGTTGAGGGATCGACGTCGGTGAAACAATGCTCTGGGAGGGGGACAAATTGTGTGAGAGCCAAAGCGAAGGTTGTATGTGGGCTATCCAGCGTAATGGTAAGGACATTTCCCTCGGCAGAGAGTCCCTCTAGCGAGTGGGTGCCACCATTTTCCCAGGATTGTACTGCAATTTCCTTCCACTCGTCCACACCTGCAATTTTGTTGAGAGCCGTGGTGACGGTGTTGTTGGTACTGGCGTTGAGGACATAGGCCTCTAAACTATAGACCACATCATCGAGGTCGAGGACTTCGCCATCCGACCATTTGAGGTTTTCTTTGAGCGTGATTGTATAGGTCAGACCGTCTCCTGAAACCGTGTAGGTCTCGGCGAGACCAGAGTTTACCTCAGTGAATGTTGCATCGGTTACAAAAAGGCTCGACCATGCTAATTGACTGACAAAGGATTCATTTTTCCAGATATTACCGGTGGAAGGTGAGCCCGTTCTGGCAATTTTCAGGACGTTGCCATCAATGTAATCAAGCCCTGTTTGGCTGGATAATTTAAAGTACATAAAGCCCAAACCAATGCAAGCCACCAACAGCAAAATAATCAGAGAATTTCTTCTGTGTGCCTTCTTAAATTGTTCTTCTATCTTGGCTCGCTCGGCATCGGAATTGATGTATTCTGTATTATTTTCATTCATCGTGTGGTTTCTCCTCTCGAGAGATTCCCATCGTAATTTGGATCTTTCGATAGTTTTTCTGCTATTTTATTTTTATACATTGCTTCATCAGCTTTATCAAAGAGCTGTCTTGTGGTCAGTTTTTCTTCATGGTCCATGGACACAAACGAATATCCCACGGCATAAGAAACTTGGAATCTATTTTCAGATTCGTTGAACTGTTGCGCACAGAATTCCAATTCCTTTAGGAATGTGGTGATTTCTTCCTCGCCTGTAATATTATCGTAGTAGACGATAAATTCGTCACCACCATAACGGCCAATGAACGGAGAGACGATATGGACCACGGCTGCCTTTTTGAGCAGATTTGCAAAACTTTGGATCAACTCATCCCCAACACGGTGACGTAAGCTATCGTTGGTCTTTTTGAGGTCGTTTAAGTCCATAACAAGGATGGCTGGATGTTTTTTGCTCGAGCTTACACCAGTCATTTTAAAGAGTTCTTGACAACGAGAGCGATTGTATAGCCCTGTTGCAGTGTCGATTTGAGCAGTCTCTGCCAATGCTCTGCTCAATTTGAGCTCGGTACGTGCACGCAACAAATAGTTAAATAGTAGGACACCAATTGCTGCCAAAGCTGCAAGCACGATTCCTTGATGTTGCGCAATTTTCGAGTTCATGGCTGTGGTATATTCGTTGATGGCAGCAGATAGGTTGGTCATTGCCATGAAGTGACTATCACGAGCAAGACCTAGCGTGACGTGGTTGAGTTCTTCTGCGAGTAGGATTTCTTCGATTTCCGTCCAACTGCGAATTACCTCGGTTGCCATGAGCGCAATGTTGACGTCTTCTAGCACAGAGAGTGGATCGCTTCCTGAGGGTGTGAGGGAATTGTGGGTCCCCTCCCCTATCACATACATGACACGTGAGTCAAATTGATCCGAGGTCGCTAGGTTAATGAGTCGTTGCGTGCTTGAACTAATGAACTCAATGCTGTTCATGTCAGCGTATGCGCTGTTTAGTACGCGCATATCTCGCCAGAAAAAGAATGCGAAGGTCACAGTGACTGCTAGTAATAGTGCGATACTTGCTCCAAGTAGATTGTTTTTACCAGTTGTCTCGTTCACATTTTATTCCTCCCAATTTTCACTTTTTTGCTAGATAAAAATTATTATTTTTGTCGTGTAACCGTCACTCTTTTCTGCTCCATCTTTCACCACTAGACAAAATGAACAAAAAAACCTTCGTTTCATCCATTCCACTAGTGCGTTTTCACAACAACTATAGTAATTAAGTGTACATTATTATACCATTTTCAACAAAAATTGTCAAGTGGTTTTTACAATTTTTCCCACTTAACCTTTGTTGAATCAAGGGCTCCCTTGGTTATTTTTGATATATTTCTCAAAAAAATCTTGGTTGGGCATGGGCCTATCGTAGAAATAACCCTGCCCTGAGCTACACCCATATTCACACAGAATTTCGGCTTGCTCTTTGGTTTCGATTCCCTCGGCGAGGGTGTGGGTATTTGGGAATTCGTTGCACATTGCCACCATATTTCGGACAATGATGCGATTTTTGAAGTTGGTTTCGAGGTTATCCACCAGACTTTTATCAATTTTCACCTCATTGACCGTGATATTTGCCAATGTGACAATGTTGGAGTAGGCGCAGCCAAAATCATCCAAGGAAACCTGAAATCCCTTTGCCTGAAATTCGTCGATAAGGGTGGTTGCTACGTCATTTTCGATCAGTCCGATGCGCTCGGTGATTTCGATGATGATGAATTCGTGAGGGATGTTGTGAGCATCGCAAATATCGGCTATGGTATTTACGATATCGTATTCAATGAGTGTGACACGGCTAAGGTTGACCGAAATGGGGACCTGCCCCTTCTCTATCCCCCATTGTGTGAGGATTTGGCACACTTTTTTAAGCACATAGAGGTCGACATGTCGGATGATGGATTTTTGCTCGTAGTGTGGGATAAATTGGTCGGGGAAAACCATTTTTTGATTCGCCTTATCAAAGCGACGGATCAGCGCCTCTGCCCCCACTAACTTGCCATTTTTCAGGTTGACTTGTGGTTGGAGATAGACCAAAAATTCGTCATTTTCGATGTAGTTTAGCAGCTCATTTAGGCTGCTATCATGATCGCTTGAGGATTCTTTGTGGGTGCTGTGGTAATACTCTTGTTTGTTGATGTACATGACGGTATCAGCTTCAGAGACCAGTTGCTCGACATCCACGGTGCCGGTTTTCCAGGCATGTCCCACAGCGAAGGGATAGTCGCCACGTGCTTTGAGTTCGTTGCGTAGGTTGTTGACCTTAAGGGTGAACCCTTGCTCGGTTTTATCTTGGCAAAAGCAGACAAATTCATCTCCACTGATCCTATAGAAGTCTTCGGCGAAGAAACGTCGTAGGGTGTTGGCTGCGTTTGCAATTTGCTCGTCACCCTTTTGAAAACCGAGGTGTTGGTTTGTTTTGCGCAAGCCGTTAAGGTTTATGAATACTGCGCCCAGTTGTTTGGGTGGAAACTGCTCGAAATGCGCTAAATCTGTGGCGTAACGTGGGCGACTGAAAAATCCTGTGAGGAAGTCGGTGTCGCTGATATTTTTGAGTTCGTCACGCATATCGCTCTTTTTAAAGCCGTCTTTGATGAATTTTGTGATCGCTTTCATGAGCCGTTTATCGAAGGGTTTTTCGGCTCTGTTTGCCATACCGACGGCGCCGATGCACTCATTTTTCTCGTTTTCAATCAGGCAAGCGCAAAAATTCGACACTCCAAACATCCGTAGGAGTTTCTTTTGGGCTTCGGTGGGATCGGGCGTATTTTTATCTGGGTCGGCATGGACCATGCCATCTTTGGCATTGTGTTCCATCCAACTGATGAGCTTCGGAAGTGGAAGGCGAGAGGCGAGAATGTTGACCGCTTCTTGTTTTTCGTCTTTAGACCATTCGTATTGACTTGCGACCTCACGACGTTCGGCATCGAAGTAGACCACATAGGTGTACTCACATTCGTAAAAATTACCGAGTAGTTCGAGGAAAAGTGAGGTCATTTCACCAAAATCATGATCTTCTGAAAAAATGCCAACACTTTGGGTCATGGCTTCTTCAAAGGTCACCAATTGATTGCTATAGGAAGAGGTGACGAAATATTTGCACTGATTGTAAAATCTACCCTTGTAACGAAGTTTTGTGTTGTCCACACGAAAATGTTTTTGCAACATAGGGTGATAGACGTAACTTTCGATGAATTCATCCTCGACCAAAGTGTCGTTTGCGCAAAAAGAGCATGGATCTTTTCTACCATACATCTGCTCGAAGCATTTCAAGGGTCTTTGCGCTTTTTTGGTGTAACCCAAAGAATCCTTGAGCATCTTGGTCATGGCATAGTTCATGAAAACCACTTCGTGTGTTTCGATATCAGTGATGGAGCATGGATTGGGAGAATCGTTGTATAAAATTTCAAAATGGCTCTTTAAAACGTCCAAATCTGTTTGATTCATAGATGTACCTCCAGTGGTTACAATGGTCTTGGCCATAAAAACAGCGACCATATCCCTTGCAATAAATCACAATCTTAGACATTGTATCACCTTTTGACTCTCGGGTCTAGTACTTTTTTAAATTTCTTTCTTTTTTTTATGTATATATGTTGCATATTTATCTTGTGCATGATATAATGTATTCACAAGAAGATTTCACATTATTTGATACGAAAGAGAGGAAATTTTATGTACCACGAGCCTTTTCACATTGTTGAAGGCAGCATTTATGCTTACATACTCATGGAGCGAAAAACAGCAAAAATCATTGATTGGAACCATCTCGCACGAGAGTTTTATCATACAGGTGATACCTACCCAGAAATCACGAAATTATTTACTCCAGCCATCGATGGCACCACCATGGAGACCACGATAAAACAGCTTGAATTCAATGGCGCTGTTTCACTTGAGAATATTTTTTCTTTTAAGGCTTCGGACGAGTCCTTCCCTTGTCATGTCGAAATTTGTCAGGTAGATGATGAGCATCTTCTCTTGGTTATCTACGAAAATTCGCTAAAAGACGATAAGGAGGTTGCCGATATCTTGGAATTGAGTGGCAACCCTATCGTTGTTATGGAGCAGGATGCCGATCTTACCATCACCTTTCAAAACGGTCGTTTTCAACAGTATGCCAACATTGAACGTGAGATTCAAAAGACCGAAACCACTTCTTTCCTGAAACTATTGCCCCGAGAAAAGCGTGAGAAATTTCACGAAACCCTCATAGATCACATCGGCCGTAGTGGTGAATTTGATATGGATATCGAGCTTACCTTTGGGCAGGAATATTTTCAACTATTCCACTTCAACGCCTTCGAGTCTCGCTTTGACGGCAAATTATACGGCGTCCTTATCAGCGTAAAAAAGCAGAGTGATCTCCTCAAAAAGATTGAATATGAGCAACAATATCTCGATATTGTCCAGAAATTTACCAAAGATTTGCTTTTCCGTATTGACGTGAGAAAGCGCACATTGGTTCATCGTGGCGACATTGCAAATTTCACCGACCTCGTTCCTGAGCTTAATAATTTCCCTGAATGTGTCCGTGATTTGCGTCTGCTCCACCCCGACGATTTAGAGGGGTATATCGCCTTTAACTATCGCTTGATGTCTGGGCTTGAGTCCAAATACGAGGCGAGATTCCTCTTCACGAATGGCACCTTCGAGCGCTATCGCTTGCAGGGCAGTCCCTTGGTTGATACCGACGGAAATACCATTCAAGTTGTGGGAAAGAGCGAAAATATCCAAAAAATTGTTGACATCGAGCATCGTGCCAATTACGATGCACTGACCACTACCTTAAATCGCAATTCCTTCAAGGAACTGGTGGATGATATGTTGCGCCGTGCCGTTTCGAGCGATAAGTTCGCCATTTTGTTCCTCGACATTGATGATTTCAAGGGAATCAACGATACTATGGGGCACGTTTTCGGTGATTTCATCTTGGAAGCGATTAGTAAACGTATCCTTAACTGTGTGCGTAGTCAGGATAAAGTGGGACGTGTCGGTGGAGATGAATTTGTCATTTTCTTCCAATTCGCTCCTTCTCACGACTCGGTTTTGGAGCGAGCCGAGGCAATTTTGCACTCCTTGCGCCGTGAGTTTAACAAAGATGGCGAGGTCTGCAACGTCAAGGCGAGTATCGGTATTTCCCTCTACCCTGAGCATGCCGATCTTTATGATGACCTCTACCACAAAGCTGATCTAGCCCTCTACGAATCCAAAGAACGTGGGAAGGATGTTGCCACCATTTATACCACAGATATGGGCTAGGCACCACAATAAAAGAACAAAAAAGCACCTACTTTGAACGGTAGGTGCTTTTCGACAGATTTTGGTAAGCAAGAAAAAACAGCTCGATTTCAAACGAAATTGTCGCTGTTTTTTCTTGAGAAGTGCTTTTTCTCTGGCAGTGCCAGAGAAAAAGGTTGATTTTGTTTCTTTTTCGCCCCTTGCGAGGGTCGAAACTCTGTGAGGCTTTTTTCAAGAGAATTTTTTGATATTCTAATCGTTTTTGATATATTTTTCGAAGAAATCTTCGTTTGGAATGGGGCGAGAGTAGAGATAGCCCTGTCCCAAATGGCAGTGGACGGAACGCAAGAACTCGGCTTGCTCTTCGGTTTCGATTCCTTCTGCGAGAGAGAAGGTATCCTCCAATTCTTCGCACATGAGGAGCATGTTTTTGACGATGACACGGTTTTTAGAGTTTGTGATGAGGTGATCCACCAAACTTTTATCAATTTTGACCTCGTCCACTTCGATTTGCGCCAATGTGACGATATTGGAATAGGCACAACCAAAGTCATCGAGGGAAAGTCGGAACCCTTGCTCCTTGAATTCGTGAACCAATGTGCTCGTAACCTCATTTTCCACGAGGCCAATTCGCTCGGTGATCTCAATGACGATGAGGTCGTGGGGGACCTTATAAGTGTCCAAAATTTCGGTAATTGTCTTGACGATGCCATGTTCCATCAAGGTGACACGACTAAGGTTGACCGAAATTGGCATGGCTTGGTCGTGATGGGTCCAGTCCACCAAAATTTGACATACTTTGCGTATGACAAAGAGATCGACGTGACGGATGATGGAGTTTTTCTCGTACAATGGGATAAAACTATCGGGGAAGACCATTTTTTGGTGCTTTTTATCGAAACGTCGGATCAGTGCCTCTGCGCCAATGACCTCTTCGGTGTCGAGGTTGATTTGAGGTTGAAGGTAGACCAAAAATTCGTCTTCGGCGATGGCACGGAAGAGGTCACGCAAGATGGTGTCGGTGATCTCTTCGCTGTCGTGGAGGGTGTTGAAATAGTATGCCTGTTTGTTGACCACCATGACGGTATCTGCCACTTTGACAAGGTCGCTGATGCTGAAATTTCCCGATGCCCAACTGTGCCCCAAGGAGAAACTCGCCTCTTCACTGGTGAGTTTTAGCTCTAATTGCAGTTGTTCCACACGTGCTTCGAAGTCTACTTTGGTCCAATCCGGCATAAATCCGACAAATTCGTCGCCACTGATACGATAGAAATCTTCGGTAAAAAATTCACGGAGCATGCTGGCAGTTTTCTTGATTTGGTTGTCCCCTACTTCAAAACCAAAATATTCGTTTGTTTTGCGCAAACCATTGATATTGACGAAGAGCACGCCCAAGCTTTCGGGTGAATTTCTGTGGAGGGTTGCCATACGCTCGCCGTATTTCGTACGGTTGTAAAACCCTGTGAGTAGATCCATTTCGTTGAGTGATTCGAGGATTTTGACGGTACTTGCCTCGTTGAATCTCTCCACCACAAAATGGGAGACCGCTTTGATCAAACGATCGTCGTAGATGGGTTGAGTTCTGTTACTCATCCCTACCACCCCCATCAGGGTGCCATCTTTGTTCCAGAGTTTATTTAATGTAATGTTAGTGACGTTGTATTTTTCTAAAATTCCGGCCTCGGTCGAGCCCTCTTCACAATTGTCATCCCCTAGCTCAAGGGTGATCACATCACGGTTTTTTGTGTTTTCAAGCCATTCCACGAAGTGTTTGATGGAAATGGTGTCTTTATTATTGAGTGGGATCTCGATATTGCCCTCGGTATTGCTCCAAAAACATTTATTTGTGAGGGTGTTGGTTTCCTTGTCGATTTCGCAGATATAGGCGAGTTCGGAGGAATAGAAATCACAGAGCAGTTTTAAAAAATGTTGCACCGAGGTTTCTTGCTGTGGGTGTGCCAAAATATTCATGCATTTTGCCATGGCATCCCCGAAGGTGTTTTCGGCATCTGCCTTCTTTTTGTTCACAGAAGTCATGAAATACTTGGTCATAAGCAACTTCTTCCCACAAGTTTCAAAGACCGTGGTGTTGGCACGGAGATGGGAATTGAGTCCTTTGCTGAAGATTCGTTGCTCGATAAATTCACCGTCAACCGTGTCCTCTTTCGTGCAAAAGTCGGATGGTTCGATGATGTCTTTGAAAATTTCCTTCGCACTTTTGCCACGATAGTCCTCAAAGATTTGAAACTTCTTTTGCAAGGTTTGGTTAATGAATACGACCTCTTCTGTTTCGTAATCTTGTATAAAACAAGGATTGCTGCAATCGTTATACGCTTTTTCTAAGAATTTTAACAGTTTCATTTGGGTCACTTCCTCCATACAAATTGAACTATCTACCATAAACTGGGTGGGACAAGCCGATTAGGAGTAGTATAACATACTTTTGCGCTTTTGTCTACACTAAAATGGGAATTTTTAGGGAAATATGTCACTTTTTTCCGATAGGAGTCAAACAGTCTGAAAACAGGGGACTAGATGGTTTCACTGGAACTTTTTCCCAAATATTGTGTGTCAATTTCTAAAAAAGTATAGACAAACTTTCTCAAAATATGCTATAATATAAGGATAGATATTTGCAATATAGAGAAGGAGTGACTTCAATGACTTATATTGAACGTTGGAATGTTATCTTACAACAACACAAATACCCTTGTTTCTTGGCAGATGCCGATACCACCGAAATTTTTTACGTAAACGAAGCCCTTGCCACTTTGATGGGTGGCTCGGAAAATCTCATTGGCAAAGTATATTATCATGCCATTGTAAACGACCTTGCAACCATTACAGGGGATGGTGCTCCCGATTGGAGTGAGCTAACCTATCACGAGCAAGAAATTTATAATCAATCTCTCGGTCGTGCCTTTCGTGTGACCCTGACTGTGTTGAAAGAGCTAGAAAAACCCCTGATTTTCTGCTCCCTCACCCCCAGTGAAAATGACGATAGGAATGATTTTTCCTTCGAGCAAACCATGACCCGTTGTATCGCTGCGTTGCAACTTGACGCCGAGCAAAAAACACAAGAGTTACTCGGCATTTTAGGAAATTTCTACGAAGCCGATAAAACCTATCTCTATCTCTTCGACTCGGCAAAAAACGAGATTATTTGCAAAAATAGCTGGGTGGCTCGTGAGGATCTTGAGGTGACCACTCATTTAAGCCAAAAAATCGACATTGAGGTCGTGATGAGTTGGCTTGATTCACGCAACGAGGTCGGAATTGTGGATACCTCGAAGGAATTTATTGATGTTTCTGAGGGATCTCTTGGTGGTCAAGTTCTAAACGCATTTGCCATTGATAATGTTGTCCTTGCTGTTGTTGAGGATCATAACCATCACCCCCTTGGCATGATCACCATTGCAAATAGACGTAATCGCTCGGCTGACTTTAGATTATTGCAATCCATCGCCCATTTCATGGAGCGAGATATCACGCAAAATGAAGAAAAAATTTCCATTGATACCTTAAATGAGAAGGACATTCTCACAGGATTTCTCAATCGTTCTGCCTATGCGAAACATGTGGAGGAAATTAACTCGAATCCTCCCAAATCCTTGGGGGTCTTTTTTGCAAATGTCAATGGTCTGAAAAAGATCAATGCAGACTATGGCTATGCCAAAGGGGATGGCTTTATCAAACGTGCCTCGGAAGTGATGAACGAGCACTTTAACACCACCATTTATCGTATTTCTGGTGACGAATTTGTCGCCTTTTTCCCTGATATTGAAAAGGATGAATTTGAATCCCTCACCCTTGCACTGCGTGAGAAACAACGGGAGGGGGAAGAGAATCTATTCGCTCTTGGACATGCGTGGGGCACAGGACGGTATCAATGTAACGACCTCATTCGTGAGTCGGATGTCATCATGTATATCAACAAACAGGAATATTATCATCAATCCAATCGACGTTTCGACGAGATTTCGGATAGTACCTTAAGCGACCTGCTCTCTTATTTAGATGATGGCGAGTTTATGATCTATCTGCAACCTCAAGTGCGCCTCAAAGATGGATCGCTCTACGGGGCTGAGGCACTCATTCGTCGCTTTGATAAGAAAAACCAGAAGATGGTTTTTCCAGATCAATTCATTTCACTCTACGAGCAAAAATCGGTCATCCGTCACGTTGATATTTTCGTGGTCAATGAGGTGTGCAAACTCCTCGCGCAGTGGCACAATGATGGCAAAGATATTCCTGTTTCGGTCAACCTAAGTCGTGTCACCTTGCAGGAATACGGCATCGTGGATACCATTGTGAAAATTTGCGATAAATATCAAGTCCCCCACGAACTGCTTGTCATCGAGGTGACAGAACGTGTGGGTCTCATTGAAAATAACGTCGCTTCGGCACTCATTGCCGCCTTTAAAGAAAATGGATTTAATATCTCGCTCGATGATTTTGGCTGTGCCTACTCGAACATTGTCACCCTTGCACAAATTCGTGTGGATGAGGTTAAGATTGACAAAAGTTTGGTGGATAACCTCACCACCAATTCCCAAAACCATATTTTAGTGAAAAATGTGCTCACCATGTGCAACGAACTCGACGGCGCCTCTACCCTTGCTGAAGGAATCGAGGACGAGCAACAAGCCCGACTGCTCCATGAATTGGGTTGTCATTTGGGACAAGGTTACTTTTATTCTCGTCCCATTCCTGTGGAAGATTTCATTCAAAATTATGTTGATGGAAAAGAGGTGGGCAAATGAGAGAGCGACGAAAGGGAAATTTCATCTGGATCATTATCACAGGACTCGCCTTCCTATTTGGCACCATCACCCTTCAAGTAAGTCGGATGATGGAAGAGCAAAACGAGATGGTGAGCAGCCTATCCCAAGTGGAGTACTTGAGCTCGAGTACCCAACGGCTAGCCAAGATGATCAACGCAAATAACAAAGATGAAAAGGTCATCTTCTACATCGATGAACAGACCACACGAAATCTGGATACCTCCCACCCTGATAGTCTATCTCTCTTAGAAAACCCCGAAATTAAAGAGATTGCAGACGAGGTAATTGTCACTTGGAAAGCACTCATGGATCTATTCGACCTGCCTGAAGAGGACGAGGAGGCCACCTATGATGTGGATGCCATCTTGCTTGCCAGTGATAACCACTTCAATAGCATGACCAACCTATCCTTGAAAATCACTGAGGAATCGGAACTGTTAGCAGATAAAATTGTGGAAACACAGCTCCAAAGCTATGCAGTGTTGGTCTTAATTACGTTTTTTATGGGTCACTACTTAATTATGAGCACCATGGCATTGAAAGGTAGCTCGCAACTTGCTATCATCGCTTCCCTTGATACTGCTACTGGATTATACAATCGCTCGAAAT
>JAWXUK010000010.1:0-25731 GCA_044432785.1 Eubacteriales bacterium
CCTAGTTTTGTTGGCATGGTTGACATCCATGAGGCAGAGTTCGTGGTAGAGGATGTCAACGAGGAAGAGTTGTGCCATGGCAGCCGGAACAGAGCCGATCTGGAGAGGGGTTTCGTTGGAGCTACATTGCAGAACGAGGTCGGCATGGAGGCCACCGTAGGACTTGGGAAAGCGTGTGATAAGTATTGATTTCGCCCCTCGTTTGCGCACCTGTTCCAACATGGCAGAGAGCTCTGACGTGGAGCCAGAATAGGAGAAAATGAGTGCGATATCGTTGGATTTCAGATGTGCGATGGAGATAATTTGAGCATGGGAGTCCCAAACTGCTGAAAATTGAGGGAAAACGGTGGAAAAAAGGTGGGAGGCCTGTTGCGCCACCGTCATAGAACCACCCTGTCCCAAACAAAGCACAGTATCTGCACGATGTAAGAGGGAAACGGTTTCTGTGATGACGTCGGGGTCGACGAGGTTTGCTGTGTGGGTGATTGCCTCAACGTTGATAGCGCAAAGTTTCTGACAAAGTTCTGCCACTTGCCCTTTGGGGGGGAGATCGCTCTCGTGTGGTTTTGCAGCAGTGGCGCTTGCTACGGATAGCTTGAGTGCGTTGTATCCCTTGAAGCCTAGCCGTTTACAGAATCGTGTGATGGTGGCTTCTGCAACCACTGTCACCTCTGCAAGTTCGGTGATGGACATAAATTGCGTCTTTTCGCCATTTTTTAGGATAAAGTCAGCGACTTTACGTTCAGAACCTGTCAACTGGTAGTATTCCATGGTGATTTTATCGAAAATACTCTCTTGGGTCATGATATTCCCCCCTTTGTGGTGGTGTTAGGTGTGAAGCAGTTGCTCGAGCATGGTATCCACCATGATGAGCATGCGAGGGAGGTGGAACGGACCCTTGAAGGTGCTGCCCTTGGTTGAGGGTTCTGTGGGTTTTCCATCTCGACGGAGATAGCCGTACCACTCGCCTAATTCTGGGTCGGCAAAGTGGGCCTTGCTGTAGTCGAGTGTCTTGGTAAACCACTCGTAGTAGGAGTCTTTTCCAGTGGCACGGTAGGCCATGAGGGAGGCGATCATGATCTCGTTGTGGGGCCACCATAGTTTCATATCGTGCTCGTGAGCTTCGGTGGGTTTGCCAAGGGCATCCACAAAATAGAGCAGTCCACCATATTCGTGATCCCACCCCTTGTTGATGGCGAGGTCGAAGATGTTGCACGAAATATCGAGGAGGGTGCTGTCCTGGGTCAGTTCTGCTTGTTCCATCATAAACCAGGAACATTCGATGGCATGACCTGGATTGAGGACACGTCCTGCAGTGAAATCCATTTGGGGAGTGCCGTCGGGGGCGACAGATTCTAAGGTATAGCCGAGGTTTGGTTTGTAGTGGTAGGTCGTGATGTCGTTCACGCACTGGGAGGCTCGGGTGGCATATAGCTCGGCACGTTCTGGATCGACACGACGGAGAACATTTGTGATATTCAAGAAGATCATAGGGTCGGCAAGTGAGCGACCACTACGGGTTTCGGGGATGGTCTTAGGTCCGAGGGGGACGGGGTCGTGGATGAGGCGGTTGTTTAGGTTATAGATTAGCTCGTACGCAAGGCGAGCACGCTCGAGGTGCTCGGTCTCTCCGGTGACACCGTAGTATTCGGCGTTTGCGATGGCGTAAAAGCCCTCGGAAAAGCAGTATCGACGTTGACGGAGTGGCTTGCCATCAGCCGTAACCGTGAAATACATCCGATTGCCGAGGTCACGATTGATACAGTGATCCTCAAGGAAATCAAGACAGCTTTTAGAGAGGGCGAGCCATTCGGGTTTGGTACCATAGATCTTGCAGAGATAGGCGAAGGTCCAAGCGCATCGCCCCTGCATCCACACGCTTTTATCGGTGGAATAGACCGATCCTTCACGATCTAAACAGGTGTAGATACCACCATTCACGGTGTCCTGTCCGTGGGTGAGCCAGAACGAAATACAGGAATCTAATTCTTTGGTGATCCAATCTCGGTGAGATTGGATGATTGTTTTATCCATTTGACATCATCCTTTTCGCTTTTATGCCTATTTTTACCAATTATACTACTTTTTATCTCACTTCGTCAAGGGGTTTGCAAGAAGTAATGAAAATTTTTTTCAGTAGCAACACTGGTTTGCAGTTTGTGGTGTTCACTAGAGAAAAAACCCCTCCCATCGGTACAAGATGGGAGGGGGCTGATCAGTCGCTGTCTGGCGTATTTGGGAGGTGGGGGCTATGGTCGGCTTGATGGAGGACTCGTTCGATGAATCCTTCCCCGAACACTTCGCTACTTTCGCTTACCATGACGAAGGCAGCAGGGTCGTAATAGTGGATAATTCCAAGGACACTTGGGGCTTGGGAATGGGAACACGCACACAACAGAATCTCCTTGGTTTCCTTGGAGTAGGTGCCACGAGCTGGGATCAAGGTGGAGCCTCGTCCTGCGTGCTCGTTGATGAGCTCTGCGATTTCATCGCCCTGCGTGGTGACGATGATGAGCATTTTCTGGGCAGTGGTACCGTACATGATTTTATCCACCACAAAGGAGGTGCACATGGTGGAAATCAAGCCATAGAGGACAGCATCAATGTTGCCAAAGACCGGCCAACCGAGCAAAATAACTGCAAAGTCGATGATAATTGTGACAAATCCTAAGGATAGGTGGGGGTATTTTGCTTTGACAGACATGATGAGGAAGTCGGTGCCACCTGTACTACTGCCACGAGCATAGATACAGGCAAGCCCAGCCCCCATCAAAATGCCGAAATAGAGGGCAGCGAGGAGGGAACTGCCAGTGTATGGGGTGGTGAGAGGGAAGATAACATCCACAAAAATGGTGCAAATGATCATGGATCGTGCAGTTTTTAGCAAAAATCTCTTTCCTACAACCTTATAACTAAGCAAAATGAGGGGGATATTGAGAATTAGGGTCATGGTGCCGATGGGAAGATTCCAGAGGTGATGGCTAATCAGAGCGAGACCCGAGACACCTCCAGGGGCAAAATCTGCCATTTTTGCAAAGGAATAGACCCCACAGGCGTAGAAAAAGGCACCAACCAGGTCGAAAACTAGGTCGAGTAGTTTCTGTTTTGGTGTTGGTTTTGTGTGAAACATAGTGTATTGAGTCCTTTCGCTATTTTTTGAGGGATTCATCATGAGAAATACTGGGTTTAATGGATGAAATGGTTGAATGTGAGCGTGCTAAACGAGCATTATGACCAGTTTTATGGCAAACTAGTGGAAACAAGAATAACATAATCCAAATAAAAAATCAAGAGTTTTTTGAAAGAATTTCACATATTTTACTAGACAAAGGAGGAAAAATATGGTACGATATAGCTAACACTAAATACTGGGACGTTAGACTGCGATAGATGCTAACTGTAACAAGGAAAGGATATCGAGCCAATGGATGGGAAAAAGATTTTTGAAGTATTTGAAGTATTGATCAATGACTGTAGTAATGCTTCTTATGTCATGGATTACGAGACCGAAGAGCTTGTCTATGTTAACCAAGCGATGGAAAAGAAATTTCAAATTTTTGAAAAATACGAAGGCAGAAAAGCCTATGAAGTTATCCCATTCTTTGTGGATATTTGTGGATTTGCCTCCAAAGATCAGCTCAAAGAAGGGGAGTTTTCGGAAAATAACTTCGTGAGCACCGTGGACGAAAACTCTAATTTTCGTTCGAAATCCATCGTGTGGGAGGTTTGTGGACGCAAATTCATCCATACCAAATATTTCCTTGCTCCTGTTAGCGATAAGCGCAAAGAGGCTGAAAATCTCTTCGATCGTGCGATCTCGCAGTGTCTTGAAATTTTGAGGGATATGAGCAAGTCCCCCATCGATGGCCTACTGGAATTGCTTGGGAAATACTATGAATGCGAGCAGACCTATATCTATGAATTTGACAGAGGGGATAACAAGTTATACCATCGTTATTTGTGGGCAAATGATGGTACCACCCTCGATATTTCAAAAGATTCTGAGAGAATGAACCTCGAGATTTTTCGTGAGCTCATCGAAAAGGACTATAACTTCAACAAAAACGTCATCAATATCGACAATACTAACTTTCTTTTTGCCACAAATACCACAGAAGCCACCATTTTGTATGAGTATGATGTGGATAACATCACCATTGCTAAATTGTGGGATAGCGAGAGCGAGCTTTTGGGTGTAATTGGACTATCCAACCGTTCTGATCTCATGTATGATGATCGTTTGCTGCAAGCAGTTTCCCACTTCGTTATGGAAAAACTAAGCAATATCAACCCTTTGCAGACCATTGAAGATTGGCACAGTGTGGACCTATTGACCGGATTTTTCAATCGGGATAGGTATGTCAAGCGCATGGAAGAGCTCTCGGTGGAGATGCCTACTTCGTTGGGGGTTGTCTTTGTCAGTATTAACGGTTTACGTGCCACCAACGAATTTTTGGGGTATGAAGCCGGTGATAAGAAGATCAAGAAGGCAGCAGATATTCTAAACGAATATTTCCACGAGTGTTTCTATCGTGTGACAGGGGACGAATTTATCGGACTTGTGGAGGATTGCGACCTCGAAATCTTTGAAGAGACCATCAAAAGTATGCAGGAACGCTTGAAATCGCAGGCGAGTGAGCCCCCCTTCTCCTTTGGACACAGTTGGGAGAGTGGAAATTACGTCGTGACCGACATGATCAAGGTTGCCGATACCGTGATGGTGATTAACAAGCAATCTTTCTACGCAGAATCCTTCCAAGACACCGAGAAAATCAAGAATACCATCCTACAGGACCTTTTCCGTGCTATTGAAGAGGACGAATTCTTGGTCTACCTCCAACCTCAGGTGGATTTGAGCAACGACAAGGTAGTGGGTGCCGAGGCACTGATCCGTCGTTTCAATCAAAAAGAGAACAAGATGATTTTCCCCGACCAATTCATCTCCCATTACGAGAAAAATTCCGTCATTCGCCACGTCGATCTCTTCGTGTTACGAAAGGTGTGCCGTATTATTCAAGAATGGCTAGAGATTGGGAAAGCCATCCCTATTTCTGTGAACCTTAGCCGTGTCACCTTGCTCGAGCATGATATTGTGTCCACCATCGTAGAAATTTTAGATGAGTATCAAATTCCACACGATTTGATCGTCATTGAAATTACCGAACGTGTGGGACTTGTGGAAAATGATGTGGGCTCGATTTTGGTGCAGGAATTTAAGGATAGTGGCTTTAAGATCTCACTTGATGACTTTGGTTGCGCCTATTCCAACATCGTCACACTGGCGAAAGTGGAGTTCGACGAGGTGAAAATCGATAAAAGTTTGGTGGATGACGTTACTACCAACCCCAAAAACCGTGTCATCGTTAAAAATATGCTCCTGATGTGTAATGAGCTAGAAAACACCCAAACCCTTGCAGAGGGAATCGAAACCCGTGAGCAAGCAGACTTTTTACTAGAAGCTCACTGTCATTTAGGACAAGGGTATCTCTATTCTCGTCCTGTGCCAAACGAAGAATTTACCGAGAAATACATCAAAGTAGAAACAAAATAAATGTCCCATCTCACATGGGTGAATTTTATTGGTTATTTTGTACACTCTCCCTCTTAGCGGGAGAGTGTTTTTATTTACTTGAAAATAGTTGTCACTTCAAGGTGGGAAGAGAGGGGATGATTTTCGTTAGCACCGGTTGAGTTCCTAAATTCAATGATTTTTATTGGTCAATTTACACAAATTTAGAGGTGCTATTTGTGCAAAACACACTATAAGGGAGAAAAGTGCGATAGCCTATTGACATTGTTTTTATTTGGTGTAGAATGGGTATTGTCAAGGTAATATTGATAATAAATTTTGAAAGGATTCCTAATTATGAAACAAGTGTTCCAAAACGTGCTAGATAAAATCAACAAGAATATTGATGACTCCTTTGCTCGCTACGAGCGTCTCTCCATCATGTCTCCTTACTTCTGCGACTAAGAAATGGAGGATACTAATGATTCATATCGTGAAAAGCGTACACATGAAAAAACAACCTATCTTTATGAGATAAAGTAGGTTGTTTTTTTGTGTTTTATAGGGTTTTAATGGATATTTTTCTGAAGAGATTGATACATCACCAACATACCAAGGAGTAGGAAGAGTAAAAAGATAGGGAAGAGACCGACCGAGATATGATTTGCCAATAGTCCAAAGAGAAATGGCATGGTGAGGCACCCTGTGTAGGCACTTGCCATTTGAATCCCTGTGATGGCTTGGGAGGAGGTAGCCCCGAAATAGGTTGGAATAGAGTGGATGATACAGGGGTAGATGGGTGACGAGCCGAGCCCTACCACGAGGAGTCCTAAATAATTTAGGGGGTTGTAGGGGATGAAAATGGCTGCAATCCCACAGGCGATGAGGAAAAATCCTCCACGAATCAACTGTTCATCCTTCCACTTGAGGGTGAAGAAGCCACAGATTCCTCGTCCGAAGGTGATACCAAGGTAATAGAGCGCAGTGAGGGAGGTGGCGAGCTCTGGCGTGATGGCACGGTGATAGACGAAAAAGCTGGTTGCCCATAGTCCTGATATCTGCTCGAGGGAGCAATAGCAAAAGAAGGTGACCGATAATTGTTTCACGCCAGGGATGGAGAGCACCTCACGAAGGGAGAGGACTGTTTGCACTGGCTCTGAAGGGTTATCTTTTGTTTCCCGATTCCAGAGGGAGCGACTAGAGATCACGAGGAGGGTGATCCCCCCCTGAATAGCTGCCAGTAAGAGGTAGCCTACAGACCAGTGACCACCACCGAGGAGAATCCAACTCATGGTATAAGGTCCCATAGCTGCACCTAGGCCCCACATACAGTGGAGCCAACTCATATGGCGACTTTCGAAGTGGAGGGCGACAAAGTTATTAAGGGCTGCATCCACACTACCAGCCCCCAGTCCATAAGGAATTGCAGAGAGGCAGAGTAGGAGGAAGGTATCGCTGTTTCCAAATCCATAGAGTCCTAATACCGTAAGCGAGGTGCTAAGTGCCACCACCCAGACCACCCCGATTTTGTTGATGAGTCGGTGGCTGTGTAGGCTTGAGGAAATGGTTCCTGCCGAGATAATGGCGGAGATAATGCCCATATAAGAGAGGGGAACCCCCATTTCTGGTGAGAGAATGGGCCATGCAGAGCCTAGTACAGCGTCAGGTAGTCCTAAACTGATGAAGCAGAGGTAGATGATGAAGAGCAATGTGGTCATTTACGGTTCCTCCTGTGCGATAATGCGAATATTTGGACTGTGAGAAAAGCTCTCCCCTTGAGGGGAGAGCTTTTCTATTGGTGTTTGTAGAACCTAGATGGTCATTGCCTTGTGGAGGACCACTGCCATTTCAGCACGGCTCATGTTATTTTGGGGGTTTAGATTGTTGTTGTTATCCCCTGTGATGAGGGTTGCACGCACCATGGTGCCCAGAGCATTGACGGCATAGTCGGAAATGTCCTGATCATCGTTATAAGGGATGAGGTAAGCAGTGGAACCGATTGGTAGGTTCTTGCCTGCGACGGTCATCGCTTGATAGAGCATCAACATGGCATCTTGACGTGAGATGTAGCTATCAGGGCTGTAACTATTATTGTTCCCGGTTACGATGCCGAGTGCACGCAACGTATAGATAGCAGCCGCATAGTATTTGCTGGAATCCACGTCGTTAAATGCTGTTGTGGGGGTGGTGGTGGAGAGATGGAATGCCTTGACAAGCATCAGGGCATAATCTCCTCGGGTGATTCTGCTAGAAGGACCGTAAGAACCAATGGCGACACCACTGGTGACATCAGCCAACTTCAGATATTCAGCAGCAGCGATTGCCCAAGTGTACTCGGACATATCGTTGAAACTGCTCGAGACCGTGGTGCGCTCGATATTAATTTGGATTTCGCCCACAAAACGTCCCCCATTGGAGGTGGTAGCGGTGTAAGAGAGACGAATAGGGTCGTAATATCCTGCCATAGGAGCGAAGATCATTTCGCCGAAGTTAGGGGTGAGGGCTGGATCCATGTAGTAGCGCTCGCCAGCAGCGGCAAGGGCAGACAAACTATTGGCATAATAGAGTTTACCTTGGGTGGTGACCGGAATATTATCAAAGACAACATAGGCAATATCGTCTCCACTCCATACGGCATCAAAGTCCTCTGTGTCGAATTCGATGGCATTGATGGTGGTGGAATAATAGATGGTACCTTCTGCCTGCATGGGGAGAACCTCGATATAAATGGTACCCTTAGAGGTGCTACCATCGGTGGTTTTTGCAGTGAAATCGAGGGAAACCGTACCGTAGAAGTCGGGGTTTGGCACAAAGGTGAGGTTGTTGATATAGGGAGTGCTACTGCGATAATATTTCGTGCTGGCGCTTGCCTTGGGGTTGTAGGTTGCTGTTTCGGTATAGGTTTGATATAGGGTGCCTTGGCTTGTTGTGGGGAGCGAGATGGTGATATAATCGAGTGGGGAGTTGATCTCGCTTAACACATAGGCATTGATGTCGCTAGAATCTAGGGTGATATAATCACCGTGGTGAACCTCGTAGCCGAGAGGTTGGCTTGCAGTTCCGATGGTCACTGAGATGGTTCCGTAGAACTCTTTTCCGTTGGTACCCCAACCAACAAAGCTGATTTCGCATACTCCACTGTAGGATGGGTAGGGTACGATGGAGATATTATCGACAAGGGGGCTGCTTGTTGCGTAATAGCTGCGCCCTGCCGTGACAAGTCCTTCATTTTGGTTGGCATTTGTATAGTTGTAATACAACGAGGCTTGACTGGAATAGGGGAGAGCGAATCGCACATAGTCGAGGGATGTTCCTGTGCGTTCCATCGAGATATGGTTGAAATCTTCGAGGGAGAGCTGGGCTGGTTGGTTGAATGTGGCAGTATAAGAAATTCGTGCTACACTTTGGTTTGTTACCACAACCGAGACAATACCACTAAAGGTTTTTCCATTGGTACCAACCCCATGGAAGGGGATCTCGGCAACACCGGTAAACCACGCATTTGCCTCGAAGGTGAGGTCGTCGATGTAGCTACTGCTATTGCGATAGTAATGGGTTCCTGTGCTTGCAAGGCTACCACTCGAGGATGAGGTTTGACCATAGCGAATGGTACCGGTGCTAGTGCTTGGGAGGGAGTCGAAATAGATGTAGTCGATATTGCTCTCTGCTAGTGTTGTGGAGAGGCTGTTGAAATCGTCATCATTAAAGCGTACATAGCCCCCCGAGGTGGCATAATAGTTGATATCGCCTTCGACGAAGTTTGCAACGTTGATTTGCACGGTGCCTTGGTAGGAGTTCCCCTCGATGTCGTAGCCGACAAAGGGGATGGAACAAGTACCGGTGAAATCGGTGGCAGGGACGAAGGAAATGCTAGAGATATAGGGGCTACGGCTGGTGGAATAGTAGGTGATGGTCTCGTTGACTTGTCGTAGATAGTTGTAAGACGAGATGTAATCCTCGTAGAGCACCCCTTCACTTGCTGAAGGTGGGGTGAAAACCACATGGCTGAGGCGATTTCCGGTGAGTGCTTCGACATTGCTCTCGAATGAGGTGGTGGTGAAGGTGACATATTCGTTGACACGTGTGTTATAGACCACAGGACCATCGGCTCCATAGGCACCGACGTGGATGGTCATTGTGCCAGAATAGGTGAGATTACTTACCGTGACACCTGTGTAAGAGACAGGGAGGGCGCCCGTGTACCCTGCAGCTGGGATAAAGGTGACGTTGCTGATATTGGCGGCTGCAATCTCCTCGCCGAGGGCGATTTTGTGGTGGTAGTTCTCTTCGTTGACATATTGATAATAGAAGGTTCCACGGGTTTCAGCAGGGAGATGGAGGGTGATATGACTTAGTGTTTGACCGATTTTGCTGGTCGAGACCTGTGCAAACTGAGTTGCCACTAAGTTGACAGGGGTTTCGGCAGCCGTTGTAATCTCGACATCTTCAATTGCAGAGAGAGATAGGATGATCTTACCACTAAAGAGACGGTTGCTATCGGTTGTCCCTGTGTAGCTAATGGAGATTTCGCTGCCTGTGTAGCTTGTATTAGGGACAAAGACGATATCTTTGACGTTGGGTTCGCCTGTGATGTAATAGCTTCGCTCGGTTGCGACACCTGCACCCATGTTATCGGGGTTTTGGTAGCCGTAGTAGAGGGTTCCCATGGCAGGGGGGACAGATAAACTCGAGAGCGAAATCAAGGTTTCATCTTCAAAAATTTCGTTGGAAGAGAATTTGAAGTCGTCAATTAGGGTGGAGAAATAGAGGGGGTTCACCGAGTTCACCTCGGCTTCGGGGTGGATATCGGGGGCTGTGGTCTCTTCGACTGTGGTGTAGAACGAGACCGAATATTGACTATTAGAGACCGTGATTTCAGTGGTACCAGTGTTAACACCTGTAACCACACCAGTGGAGATGGTCATATTTAGGTCTTCGTCGAAGTTACCATCGGTGACCTCTATACTGGCAACTGCTGGGTTGATGGCACTCCAATCGAGATTACCGAGGTTTCCGTAGGCATAGGCGAGTAGATCATCGGATTCTGTGTATTTAGAGATGGTTTGGTTTGCGAATTGAAGGACGATTCCGTTGAGGGTGATCATAAGGTGGTTCTAGGTTCGCCCTCATCCCATTCCTTGTTTTGGTTTAGGTCGATATAGGCAAAAGCATCGGTTTGTCCTGGGCTATCCCCCTTGACCTGTAGTGCTACTTTAGCGACGTTTGGAAGGGTAGAGGTTGGGCTTGCAGTTGTGGTGGTGTTGAATTTAAAGGCGATATCGCTTTTATCCACCTCCCACTCGAGCATTGCAATGTACATATTAGTGAGTTCGATTTTGTATTCTGTGCTGTATTTATCATAGTTTGAGCCACTCAGGGTCATGGTGAGGGTTGTGGTTTCGGTGTTGCCTGAGGTGACGATTTCGAGGCTGTTACTACTCAAGGCGAGCAAAACATCGGGTGGGGTGTCGTTTTTAAGGATGGTGATGACGTGAACGGCTTGAAGGGTGCCGTGTGTTACGGCTTCAGTGTCGATGTCGGTTAAGGTGTAATCCACCTCGAGGGTGAATTCAACATCCTCGTTGATGAGACCACCCCAAGCCGTAACGGTGCCGAGAAAGCTTTCGGTATTACCTGTGATAATTGGGGCGATCGAGTCGTTTTCGGAGGTCCACTCGTAGGAGATGGCTTGAAAGCGATAGCCGACAGGTTCATTTGCGACCACAGCGGTCAAAGGGGTATCGGTATTGAATGTTAGTTCTGTGACACCTGAAATTTCGAGGGACATATCAGGGGCTTTTGAAACGGTTAGGCTGACAGTTCTCTCGATGGTTTTGGAGACGGTTGTGATATTACCTGCTCCGTCGTCTTCGTCGACTTCGTAGGTTAGGGTGATGACCATGTTCATGCTAATACCTAGATAGCTGACGGTTTGAGGTGTACCAGTATAGGTATCAGTGTCTGCTGTGGCACCTGTAAAATTTGGGAGCACATCTGCACGGCTGGATACCCACTCCCAACCAGTGATATTGGCACCTGAGGGGAGGTCGTTTGCTTTGGCTGTGAGGGTGTATTCTCGGTCATAATACATCTCGGTAGAGCCTGTAATCGTGATGGAAGGATCAGGATCTGGATCGGGGGCAGGGGAACTATCGGTTGCGAGGGCAGTGGGGAACATGGAAACCATCATAGAAAGTGCGAGAGCGAGGGATAAAAGTCTTTTTTTCATGAGATTGCTCCTTTTTTTGATTGTGGAAATCCACAGGAGGGTGAGCTCCTGTGGATTTGTTGGAAGTTAGGTGTAAGACCAGACCCATTTGAGGTTTTCGTAAGAATAAGTGTTATCCGTAGGGACGGTCAGTCCAGTCTCTCCAGTAATAAAGTTTTCGTGAGTGACTTCTGTACCGGTTAGGGTGATGGTGATTCTTTCGCTGACGTTACCCGAACTAGAAGCAAGTCGATAGGAGCCATCGAATAGGATGAAGCTACTGCCGATCTTGGCATCCTCCACTTTTAGGGCAACATAGTCGACATAGCCAGATGCACCGGCTCTTGCACCCTCAATTCGGAATCCAGAAGTTTGCGAGAGGTTTACGGTACCACCCAAGTTTCCGACAAAGTTGAAGGATCCAGTACCTGTGAAGGCGCTACCAAACCCTGTGGTAACAACTACGGGGAAAAACTCAACCGCTGTGGCACTTGCTGCAGCATAAAGAACTTTGTCGAATTGAATGAGCAAGGTTCCGTCAATTCCAGTGTTAGAGCTTGTGTTACCACTGAGATTGCTGTCAACCGAGAAGTCCATATCTCCTGTAATAATAGGTGGGGAGTTATCGGTCCGTGCTAACATAGCAATGGAGTATGAGAAGATGCTAGAGGGGTTTTGGGTAACATCGTTGGGGCTTTCGAGGATGTTGTATGCCATCATGAAGAGGTAGTAGTCGTTGGTGGCATCCATGGTATCGGTGTGGTCGATGTGTTGGTAGATATCGGCTTTGTAGTCGATACCGGTACCTCCACCGTTTCCGTATCCAGCCACGGCGGCACCCTCGCCTGCGAAGGTACGAAGGCGCTCGGACATATCCGATTTTAGGGCTGCAGATGCATAGGCATCAAAGACGGAATAGCCTTGCCACGCAGGGTCGTATTTTGTGACGGTCGTGGTTGAGAAAGCTGTAGAGGAGTAGGCAGTGGATAGAGCCTCTAAAACCGTCAAATTCTGGGAATAGGGCGAGCCTGCAAAGGTGGCGAGTGCATCTAAGTAGTTTGCACCTTCAAGGGTTGTCATGAGATCAACGAACTTTTGGCTATAGTGCTGATAGATCGAGGATTGTTGTGTACCGAGGATATACCATAGTTTGGAGTCGACGTGGGTTGCGTTGGTGGCGACGCCGTTATATCCCGAGGTATCGAAGATTGGGCGAGGGATTTCGGTGGTGTAGAACTTGTAGATGTAGACCGTTGAGGGGTCACTCGATTCGCCCTTGACCACGAAATAAGCGTAGTACAGAGTATCGGGAGTGAGACCTTCAATGTTAAAGACTTGGGAGACTGGACCTGCTTCTTGTGTTCCCCACACCACACCTGGGTTTGTAAGCACATAGGCTTCAGGTGCGATGACAGTGAAGTTTGTGGGCAAGGTTAGATTAGGTTGCTCTAGTGTGGTACCCGTCAGGTCAGGACGCATTGCCGAAGGGACGTAATCCGACGTGATTTGTCCGTTTATGATAGTACCTGGGTTTGCAGGGTCTTCATAATCGTGGTAGGTTTGGATGAGAGGTTCTTCACCATCTTCGTCCTCACGGACAGGGGTGATAAGATAGGTGACACTACCAGAGTGACTGAGCTGTAAGGTCAGGTCGGCTGTGACGTCCTCTGCATCAATGATGGGGTAGGTCAGTGTGGGAGGGACGATATCACGAGGTTGGTACAAAATGGTATAATCGGCAGGTAAACTGATGAGGCTTGCCCCACTCATAGTGTTAGAGTTCAGGGAGGTTTGGCTACCGGAATAAACCTGAACCTTCATGTTAAGGTCGTCGTTCCAGGAGGTGCGATCCTCGGTGTCCTTGAAGAAATAGAACTTGACTGCATATTCGTAGCGATAGTTTCCGTTTAAAGAGTTTAAGGCAGGGAAACGAGCTTGCATATATTGTAGGAAGTATTTGTTGAGGGATGCAGTGGAGCCAGAGGCACCATAGATCATACTACTACTGCCAACAATCTCGGGGCTGAGGTATGCCCAACCATTTCTATCTGAAGTGAGTGCGTTTGCAATAATGGTTTGCTGCGTGGGGGTGTACTTGGTATCGTAATCACTTGGTACACCAGGGTAAGGGGAGGTGGTGCTGAAATCATCTTGTTGAGAAACGACCACACCAGTGGAAACGTCACGCACACGGACATAGAGGTCGAAACCGATGTTGATATCAGGGGTGAAGAGGATGTCGAATTTGACATCATCTTCCACCTTGGTCATGGTATCTGGCAGTATGACAAATCCGTGGTCAGGGGTGACGTAGGTGGACAATGCCTCACCGTTGTCGGCACGCTCGTAAGGGGCTTGGGTTTCGTCGGGGAGGTAGTCACGGATGGTGACCTGTGCGTGGGCTGTGGTGAACTCGATGGTATAGAGGTTTGCAGGTACCAGTGCGTTTTCGCTGTCCGAGGAGTCGGCGATATTGTTCATCACAAAGTAATAGGTACAGCCAGTGCCCAAATTTAGACCACTGAGGTCGGTGTTGGCCGATGTTGGGAATGTGATGGTTAGGGTGCGATCCGAGTTCATGGTGACCGTGGCAAAGCGATAGTCGATGGTCCAGTCGTTGCCAACTAGATAGTGGTTAAAGGTATTGCGAACCGTGACCTCAGTGTTGGAGCCATCCACCACTTGGTACATGGTGAAACAGTGCTCGAGTGCCGTGGCGAGGAGATCCCGTGCAGAGGCAGCCGCCGTGGTATTTTCAGCATTGACCACAGCGCTGTATAGCTCGAGGAAACTTTGACCAGTGCCACCCACAAGCCCAGATGCCTTGATACCTTCGGAGAAGTGTAGCTTGATATCGGTTTCGGCATAGGGGTTTGTCAGGGGATTTTCAGGGTCGGAGATTTTGGTGAATTCGATGCCATTATAGAGTGGCGCAGTGTTATCGAGGGTGTTGAAGGTGATTTTACCAACCTCGACCGAGTAGTTTCCAGCTTCGTCTCGTGCGATGTAGTAGAGGTCGTAGGCAGATTCCTTCTCTAAGCCCGTGATGGTGAAGGTGCCCATGACGTCCTGTACAGCAGCGACAGAACCAGCTACCGAGCCAGTACCACCGTTACTACCGGTTGAGACCTGAAGTTTGGCGTATTCCGAGTTGAGGGGTTCTGTCATACTTGCAGAGGTGGTGCCTGGTTTGAGTTTAGGATAGAGAGTTCCTTCAGGGACTGCAATCCAGAAGACGGTACCATCTTCGTTGAGGTTAAAGGTGAAGGAGACAGAGGTCTCTTTGATTTCAGAGGCGGTTGGGATTTGGTTAAATTCTGGGGGAGACCCGTCGAGGGTGGTGAAGGGGAGCGTAACCACTTCGGAGTAGTTTGCGTTATCGGCATCCGTGAGCCAGAGGTGAACCTCGTAATCCTTTTCTTGGAGGAGGGTAGCACTGACCGGGAAGGTGAGCTCGGTATTTTTGGTGATATCGAGGATACCATCACCGAAGCTACCACTTAGGGCTGCGCCCGAGATGAACTCAGCAGGGGTGGGTTGAGCAGCCCCAGCCGTGAGCACCACGAAGTAAAGTTTACAAGTTTTGGTAGCCATGGCAGTGACCTGCGCTGTGGTTGCCGCCACTTGAGACATGTAGGGGAATCCTTCGAGGAAGGCAGGTACCGTGTTATCAGGGGTGGAGAAAGCAATGACCTTGAGCGGACTAACATCTCCACGAGCATCCACCAAGACAGCAGAGAGATAGTAGTTTGCGCCCACTTCGAGTCCTGCGATGGGGACACTGATTGGGGTATTTGTTTCGGTTGCAGCGAAGTTACCATCCACCACAGCGATACTTGCATAGCTTGGAGGTGAGATGAGGTTTTCTTGGGTGACAGAGCCCTTAGAGATGGGACTGACAGCCCAGTAAACGGTACCTGGTTTGTTGACCGAGAAGATCGCAACGAAGTTATCAGGAGAGACATCGGAAGCGATGGGGTATCCAGATAGAATGAGTGGATCGAGGGAGAGCTCTTCGGCGCCGAGGGAGTCGACATCTTCTCCGGCTAGGTTTGCTGTGATGCCAGGACGGATGGTAACGGTGTCGGGGAGTTGTTCCACCACAGCACCAGGGGCGTTGACATCGAGGTGAGTGATGTCGCCATCGCCGTAGACTTCGGTAGCCACGTCGATATTAAGATCTTTGACCACAGCACCACGAGAGATTTCGGTGGTGGCGTTGGTGGCTTTTTCGTCGATGGTAAGGGTATCAACGGTGCCACTTGCAACGTTGATGTGGGAGTTCGGGGTTACATTTGTGACGTTTTTGATTCGTCCACCGAGGTCGAGCTCGGTGCCGGGCTCGGCATCGAGGACGATGTTGATGAGACCACTTCCGGACATGGTGTTATCTTCGAGATAGGCAGGGGAGGAGACCGTAGTGGTTTCGATGTAGGTGTCACCCTCTGCACGGAGAGTGATGATTTGGTTTGTGAGGTTGTCCACGACCATTTCTTCTGCTTTGACGTGACGTAGGACGATACTTGCAGTTCCGTCCTCACTCTCACCACCACAGACAACGATTCTGCCGAGGACGGTGACATTTTCAAGGATGACATCGCCCAGACCAATTCCGTTAGAGATGAAGAGGTCGCCTGCGATGATGGTATCACGCAAAATGGTGCCTGGTTGAGTGATGGTGACGTTGCCCATGACCTCGCCATAGGAGACTGGGCCGTCAGCGAGGACAGGGGTACCGATAGCACTGAGCATCAGGGCTGCCACTTCGCCGAAAGTAACCGCCCTTTTAGGACGGAAGGTGTTATCTTCATAGCCTTGCATGATGCCATATTCCGAAGCAGCCTTGACCATGGTACGGCTCCAGTCAGAGACATCTCTGCCATCTGCAAAGGTGAGGTTTTCGCCGAAAGAGTCGCTTAGCATGAGGTTTTCACCTAATACAAAGGCAACGGTCTCACGGGTGAGGGTGCCATGTGGCGCAGCTGTAGTTGCTGTGGTGCCGGCGATGTATCCTGCATTTGCAGCGATACAGATATCATCATGAAACCAATCGGCAGTGGTGACATCGGTAAAGGGGTTTCCACCCATTTCGGTGTAGCCAAAGGATCGGTTGACAATTGCCATAAAGTCGGCACGGGTGAGGCTTGCGTTGGGGTCAACAATTTGCTCAGGGCGCATAAAGCCATAGGCGAGCATGCGATCTAAGTAAGGTTGTGACCAGTGACCGTCGGTGGAGAGCATAAGGTCGGTCTGGGCAATGAATTGGGTTTCGCCCTCGGTCTCTGTGGCGGGGATTTCGTAGGTGGAGACCAGTTCGGTCTCGGTGATGGTGGTTGGCTCAGATGCAGTGACAAACTCGGCTGGGAAGAGTCCGAGCGTGAGGCAAAATGCCAAGAGTCCTGCACCAAAGCGATGGGAAATAGAATTAGGTTTCATGGGGCTGTGCTCCTTTCTAATGTGAGGGGTGGGGTGGCTCGTGGAAGACGTGCTGTTTTTTCTTGTGTTCGAATTTACGGTTTTTAAGCTGACGGTAGAGCACTTCTTGACGGATCAAGGTTTCCATCGACTCTACTCCAGTGATGAACTTTAATTTATATAGATAAGGTGGAGATTCTTCGTGGGTATCGGCAGTGGTAGGGTAGACGATTTTTCCCTTGACGAGGAGGGAATCCCCCCCTTTGATGGGGACCACCACTTCAAGCATTTCTCGTGCCTCGAGGATGTGGACACTGGTGAAGTTGATTCCACCACAACCGAGGGTAGAGACCGATATGGGACATCGCCCCTTCCATGACCCTGTCACGGGGTAGACAAAGCTCTCGAAAGGGTGGTTGACTTGCAAGGTTTCTTCGGGAAGGTGTCCCAGCCTTTGGATGTTTCGCACCGAAATACTACTGGTGCGCATACGGACAATTTCGCCTAAAAAGGATGGGGTGTTGGGGGTGAAGCCGATGAATTGCAGTTGCCCGGCATCTTCGAGGAGTACGGAGTCCTCCTCCGGGATTTCGAGGTCGAAGATGCCACCACGAGGGGGAGAGCGTAGGGTGCCTGTGGTGAGGGTGCTTTGGTCTAGGTCTAGAATTAAAAATTGCTCCATCTTTAGTCCTCCTCTGCCACTGGGGCTTCGACGGCTGGTTCTTGGCTGCTCGCTCGCTCTCTTTGAAGACGTTCGGCACGTTCCCGACGGAATTTATCGGGATCGTTGGTATCGAAATGGAGAAAATAGATGTATATCTCCACGATTGCCTTGTAAAGGTCGGGGGGGATTGCCTGCCCGAGTTGGAGTTGAGATAATAAGGTAGCGAGGGAGTTATCTTCGTAAATGGGGACGCCACTATCGGCTGCGAGCTCTACCATGCGCTCGGCAAGATAGCCCATACCTGAGGCAAGTACAATGGGGGCGCCACTATCCGGGTCGTATTTGAGGGCTACGGCTCGGTTTTTTTGGTCATCATGCTTGGACATCTACCCCCACCTCCTGATTATAAATTTTCGGGAAGACGTTTGTCACCGTGAGGGGGACATCCGATGTGCCGATGTGGACCGACTGGGGATCGAGCCCGTTGTCACGGAAGATCATGGCGAGATGGTCTTTGATATATTTGGCGTGCATGGTGATTTCTGTAGGGCAGTTGACCAGAAGTTCTGCCTTCTCATCTTGACATGCCACCACAACATCGAAGAGTCCGACATCTTCGATATCCATTTTAATAAGGAAGCGTGCCACGGGAGAGTCGTCGTCGCCGTTGCCATTTTTTCCAGAGTTTTCGGCATCGGGGTCTACCCACAGTTCAGAAAAGAGGAAGGTTCCGTCGTAGTCCACGGGTAAAATGGTGTGGTTGACCGGCATAAAGACACTCTCGTTAATGGTGAAGGCAGAGGCGATCTCTTTGAACATTGCCTGTAGTTCGCTGCCACCACTGCCAGACATGGCGTGCCTTGCAGTGTCGAGGAGTTGGTTTGCAAAGTCGTCTTGAGCAGTGGACTGCATAAAGCCGCTACCACGAATGAGACGGAGGAGGGCATCATCGGTGACCCCACCGAGCTTGCTGCGCAGTGCCGCATGGGAGGAGAGCATGTGGAAGGATTGCAGAAGTGCTTCCTCGCTTCCCCCTTCGAGGTGGGCGATATCAAGGGCGAGTAGGGTGATGAGGGATCTGGAGAATCCCATATCGTGTGATTTGCTGGTATAGTTTGCCAAAAATGGCATAATGGTGCCTTGGAGCAATTTAAGTGCTCCGGCACGATCATTTTTCTCTAGTAGTTTTTCTAGTTGGGCTGCCATGTCGGTGAGTTGGTTGCCGTAGGTGGCAGGGATTGCCTTGGTGAGTCGCTCCATATTGCGTGTGAGGTTAGAGGCAGAGTGCTCGGTTCCGGTGAAGGCAGTATAATGGCGCAAGAAATTGGCGATGTCCTTGGAGAGGGCATCGGATTTATTTTCGGCGAGTGCCTCACGTAATGTGGCAAAGAGAGCGCCACCAAAACGGTTGTTGTTGGAGAGTTGTTGCTTTAAAAAGTCCACCATCTCGCCCTTGTTCATCTTGAGCATCTGCATGAGCTCGGCGATCTCAGAGGCGAGCCCTGCCTCCATTCCAGAGGAGACCACGGTGCCGTACTTTAAGATGAGTTCGCTAAAAGCTTCGCTTAGTTGAGGGTAATTTGCGAGCTTTTGTAAAAATGTTCCGAAGTTAGAGTCGTACCGGAGCTTTGCAGCATTGGCAGCATTATCTGCATTTTGCCGATCTGCTCTACCGTCGCCACGGGTGACCCGTTCGAGGTCGGGAGCGTTCTGAATGCGAGGGTCTTTCACGTCTATTGGGACGTTCCGATTGACGTTTGTGGCTTCCTGCCCGGGTACCGGATTCGTGACGCCAAGGATGTTTGCCATGGGGGTACCCCCTTTCCTAAAAACTTTTTGAAAAAATCTTTCATTTACACTAGATTTTTTTGACAAAAAGGTGTATAATGTATATAGCTTAGCGTAGGCCTTGCCAGAGACACAAATTCTCTAAATCTATTTTAGCACATTTGGATAGTACTTTGCAAGGGTTTTCGCTCAATTTATCAGTGTTTCTAAAAAAAACCAAATTTACTATAGAGCAAAGGGGCAACTAAACTATGGCAGCAGGAAATGATAGCATTTTAGACATGTATTTGTTTGAGACAAATACCCTTCTCGAGCAGCTAGACGGCATAGCGCTAGCAGCAGAGACAGCAGATACCTATACTGAGGACAATATCGGCGAAATTTTCCGTATCATGCACACCATCAAAGGGTCGTCGGCGATGATGGAATTTTCCTCCCTGATGACGGTGGCACACCGTATCGAGGATTTGTTCTTCCTTATTCGTGATAACTCCATGGACATCATCTCAGATGAAGATCGTCCTGCCTTGTTTGATATTATGTTCCAAGCAATCGACTTTTTCCGTAGCGAGGTGGAACTCATCGAAAACAACCAACCTACCTCGGAAAACTACGGGGAGTTTGTGGATAAAATCATGAGCCTCCTTCAAAAGGTTAAAGGTGGCGATAGTGATGACGGTCCTCCTGATCTAGCGAAATCTATGGAGGCTGTCAAAAACAAAGAGAGCGAAGCTAGCGCAGAGGTCGAGGAAGAGACCCCTGCTGCGTCCGAGGAAGCTGCACCTGCAGCAACTGGCGAGCTCGTCGAAGCCGACCAAGAAACCCATCCCTTTACTGCAGAAGAGGTGGATTGGAGCGATGGGAAATACCCTTATGGTATGGTGGTCTCCTTTGAAGAAGGATGTGGCATGGAAAACTTGCGCTCCTTCATGATGGTCACTGCGCTACAAGATTTCTGTGGCGATTTCATCTATAGTCCAGAGCGAGTGGACAATGATCCTTCTACATCTGATATCATTGCAGACAAAGGATTCTTGATTCGATTTGAGAGCGAGGCAAACCGTGCGAGCTCAATCGCTACCATCACCACCACAGGTTCTGTGGAGGGATACGAATTTATTGAAGCGCCACCAGCTGGTCAACCAGCTCCAGCAGCGCCACCTCCAGTGGCCACTGCTGCGCCTAAGGTGGAAGCAAAAGCGGCTGCGCCTGAGAAAGCGAAGCCTGCTGAAAAGGCACCTGCAAAAAAGGCTGCTCCTGCAGCTGCTGCACCTCAACAGCAAGCCGGTAAAGAGAGCCTCATTAGCGTGAACCTTAGTAAACTTGACCAACTCATGGCAGTGGTGGGAGAGATTGTTATCACCGAAGCACAAGTGACCTCCTCCCCTGACCTCAACGGTTTGCGTTTGGATAACTTCACCAAGGCAGCACGTCAACTGCGTAAGCTCACCGATGATCTGCAAGATGTCTCGATGTCGCTTCGCATGGTCCCTGTTTCCGGTACCTTCCAAAAAATGCACCGTATCGTGCGTGATATGAACAAAAAACTCGGCAAACAGGCAACACTCACCCTTGTGGGTGAGGATACTGAGGTGGATAAAACCATCGTGGATAACATCTCTGACCCCATCATGCACATCGTTCGTAACTCGATGGATCACGGCATCGAGAAGACCGCCGAAGCAAGACTTGCGAACGGTAAAAGCGAAGAATCCGAGATTATCCTCTCGGCAGGACACACCGGAAGCGAAGTTATCATCGAGATCAAGGACGATGGTGGCGGAGTGAACACCGACTACGTTCTGGAAAAAGCACTCCGTCAAGGACTTGCAAACCCCGAACAAGAGTATTCTCATCGTGAAATTCTAAACTTCCTCCTCATGCCTGGCTTCTCGACCAACGTCGAGGTCACCGAGTTCTCGGGTCGTGGCGTTGGTATGGACGTGGTGAAAAAGAACGTGGAAGATGTGGGTGGTACCGTAACCATCTCAAGTGAATTTGGGGTTGGTATGACCACCACCTTGAAGATCCCCCTCACCATGGCTATCATGGATGGGATGGAGGTCTCGGTGGGTGATTCTTACTTCACCATTCCCATTAGTAATATTCGTCAGTCCTTTAAGGTCAATTCCGATCAGGTCATCTATGACGCCACACAGGGTGAGATGATTAAATGTATGGATAAGTTCTACCCCGTCATTAGCGTGAAGCACGCTTATCGTATGGAGACAGGTTGTGATGATCTCGAAGAGGGCATCATTATCTGGGTGGAATCTGGCGAAGTTTCCTACTGTCTATTTGTGGATGAACTCATCGGCGAGCATCAAGTGGTGGTGAAGCCACTTCCCTCCTATATCAACAGCTTTAACGTGAAAACCTATGGTATCACTGGCTGTACCATCTTGGGAGATGGTAATATCAGTATCATCATCGATGTGGCTAGTTTGAGCAACGTCGGACAATCATTTTAAGAAAGGGAGATAGAATCAATGTCAACTAATGAACTATTTCAGTCAGAGCCTTATGACGCTGTCGAGGAACACGAAGTTCCTGAGATCGACCAAACAAAATATCTAATCTTTTTATCAGACGGACTGATGTTCGGTGTGGATGCAAACTCGGTGGTGGAAATCATCACAACCCACGCCATCACTGCCCTCCCTATGGTGCCATCTTATGTGAGTGGTATCATCAATCTGCGTGGTTTGATCGTCCCTATCATCGACATTCGCTTGCGTTTAGGCAAACCATCTAAGCCTGATTGTTGCATCATCGTGCTCAACGTCTTTGGCACACAAGTGGGTATTTTAGTGGATCAAATGGATCGCATGGTGGATGTGGAAAATAGCACAGTCCTTCCTGTCCCTAAGCAAAACACCGAAAAAATGATTTCGGGAATGAGCTCACTTCCCGATGGTGGTACCATGTTGGTGCTCGATTGCGATTTGTTGATTCACGATTAATTTGAAAAGGAACGGTTTAGAATGCAATTAACCCTTACAGATGCGGATTTCGACCGTCTCATCACGTTTATTAAAAAGAATTATGGGATTGACCTCACACGCAAGAAGCAACTGGTCTCGAGTCGGCTCAGTGTCACAGTGCTCGAGATGGGATTCACTGATTTTTCTAGTTTTATCAGTCATTTGCTCAAGCGAAGAGATCCGGACCAAATTGAAATCGTGCTCAACAAACTAACCACAAACTACACCTTCTTTATGCGAGAGGAACAGCACTACGAGTTCTTTGAAAAAGTGGTAATGCCTGAAATCATCGCTCGCCATCAAAAGGATAAGGTCCTCTCTATTTGGAGTGCCGGTTGCTCGAGTGGCGAAGAACCCTATAATATCTCGATGTATATTAAGGATTTTCTCGGAGCGAAGGCGAAGGAGTGGGATACCCGTGTCCTTGCCACCGATATCTCGCAGCGTGCCTTACAAAAAGCGAAGGCAGGGGTGTATGAGGTACCGGATACCATCCCTGAGAAGTGGCGGAATCAATTTTTTGTTCCCACCAATATAAAGGGACGGTTTGAGGTGGCACCGGTTATTAAGGATAACGTCATCTTCCAGACCTTCAACCTCATGGATCCGATTACGTTTAAGCTGAAGTTTGACATCATCTTTTGTAGAAATGTGATGATCTACTTCGAACAAGACACCAAGGATGCACTTTGCCGTCGTTTTTACGATGCAACCAATCCAAATGGCTATCTTTTGATTGGGCATTCTGAGGCAATTGACAAAAATACAGCCTATCACACCTTAGCACCAGCCACTTATCAGAAAAAAAGTTAGTGAAGGAGGATAAGGTACCCTAATGGAAAAAACGGTAAAAGTTTTGGTAATAGATGATTCAGCAGTCACACGACAGATGATCATTCGAGGACTTCGCCAAGATAAATATATTGATGTGGTTTCCGACTATTCTTCGGATCAGATTTATTTGTTTCAAAAAGAAAGTAAACCCATCGATCTTGTCATCTGCGATTTTGCAAAGTTAAAGTGCTCGCCTAGCGACCTACTTGCAGATTTAGCCCTCAAGGCGAATACCCCCGTGATTGCAACATCTAACCAAGATGTCACCCATGTAAAACTCCCGACTGGTGAAATTGCAGATTTTGTGCAAAAACCAACAGGGAACGAAAAGATCGACCCCTTTGTGAAAAAACTAACTGCTAAAGTACTTGCTCTTACGGAAGCAAAGCAATTACCTAGCTCGATGTTCCCCGATACTGTGAAAAAGACCATCCCTCTTCTTGGGGATCGTGCTTCTAATACTGTGATTTGTATCGGAGCTTCGACCGGTGGTACGGAAGCCACACTCGAAGTATTGCAACAACTCCCCTCGGATATGCCACCCATCGTGATGGTGCAACACATGCCACTTGGGTTTACAAAAATGTATGCCGAGCGACTTGATCGTTTGTGCCAAATGAAGGTGTACGAGGGGTCTGACGGAGCTGAGCTTTCTCGTGGTGTTGCCTACGTCGCACCGGCAGGAGTGCAAACTCGTATCCTTCAGCATGGGGATAAGATGACCCTTTCGTGTCTTGATGGGCCTAAAGTCAGTGGCCACCGTCCTTCTGTGGATGCTCTGTTTGAATCCTTTCACAAGATCAGACTTGCAAATAAAGTTGCTATCATTCTAACCGGAATGGGACGTGACGGGGCAGAAGGAATATTGAAGCTGCGTCAACAAGGGGCCTACACCATCGGACAGGATAAAGAATCTTCGGTTGTGTACGGCATGCCTATGGAGGCTTTTGAGCTTGGGGGGATTGTCATCCAAGCCTCGTGCGCAAAAATCCCAGATGTACTACTAAACCGACTCAGGAAATTAAGCTAAACCGACTAAGAGGATTGTTTTTAGTCGGTTTCGTCACGGAACAGGATAAAAAAGTAACCGACCAACTGGTCGGTTACTTTTTTGCTATTTAAACACAAAATCCCCGACTACCGTCGGGGGTTTTGTGCGAAGAGAGAGGTTATGGGAAAAATCCATCAAAAGGACTGCTGGGGAAGCTTTGACTAGGCTGTTGCGTGACCTCGGGCAAAGGATTATTTGTGACGGTTTCATCGTTTTTTTCATCTAAAACCAAGGAAAAAGTATGTTCTTGGTTCTCTCGAAGGACCGTAATCTCGATGGTATCCCCTGCACGATAGTTTGTGAGTGCTGCAGTGATGGCATCAATGGAGTTAATATCGTGATTTCCCATCTGAATAATGATATCACCGACCTCTAATCCAGATAGATCTGCGGCTCCGTTGGGTGCAATGCTAACGATGGCAGCACCTGTGCGACTGACATTTTGATGGGTGGAGGGGGAAACATTCTCGACACCCACACCTAAATAAGGCTTTCCGGTGACATAGCCGTGGGCAATCAGGTCTTGGAGCATCTCTTTCACGTCGTTGATGGGAATGGCAAAACCTAATCCTTCTACCGTGGTACCGTCGCTGGCGTTTGTGTATTTGGCAGTATTGATGCCGATGACAGCTCCACTACTATCGAAGAGTGGACCCCCTGAATTTCCGGGGTTGATGGCGACATTGGTCTGCAGCATATTCATGGTGCTATCCGAGCTTGAGATGAGACGATCTTTTGCAGAGATGATTCCATCGGTGAAGGAGAAATCTAGTTCTCCCAAGGGGTTACCGATGGCAGCAACCATCTCGCCCACCACCAATCCATCCGAGTCTCCGAGTACCACGGGGGTAAAGGTTCCTCCACTGATTTTGAGCACTGCGATGTCGTTATCGCTCTCGTAACCCACTAAAGTGGCATCATAACGGGAACCATCTTGAAAACTGACCTCGATGGGGGTATCAGAATTGTATGCTACACGCTCGATGACGTGGTAATTCGTGACTACATAGCCGTCCGACGTAATTACAAAACCAGAGCCAGTGGCACCCGATGATGTGGGCTGACCGTAAAAGTTAGTGGTCTCAAGGGAGACCGTGATACCGACGGCAGAGCCAACATTTTGGGCATACAGCTCGGGGAGAGTGAGTGCGCCTGTTGTGGTTTGGTGTGCTGCCACGGTTGTGACACCTGTGGAAGGTGTTGTGTAAACCACGGAGGGTGCAGCCGATTCGTTAGGATTGAGATAGGAATGGAGGGCAGCCCCTCCAAATAGATAGG
>JAWXUK010000011.1:0-25203 GCA_044432785.1 Eubacteriales bacterium
GTGCTGTTCCGATCTCCCCTCAGGGCGCCTATCCCCCACCAGGTGCTTATCCCCCTCAGGGCGGTTATGCATATCCATACCCCGATCCACGCATGGTCAACGCAACCCCAGTCCAAATGCAGCAGCTCCAGAACCAGGCAACCCTTGATAAGGAGCAGCAAGACAATTTAGATTTGATCCTCACAGTTCCTCTCGAGGTTTCAGTCGAAATCGGACGTACCAAGCGTAAGGTTCAAGAAATCCTTTCCCTCGCAAAGGGTTCCCTTGTCGTGCTAGACAAACTAGCAGGTGAACAAGTGGATCTCTTCGTCAACGGCCAGTGTATCGCACAAGGCGATGTTGTGGTGGTAGATGATAACTTCGGCGTTCGCATTACCCAGATTATCCAAAAACCCGTGATAGGCGATATCACAAAGTAACAAAAGTCGGTACAAGTAAAAATTCTAATATTTCAAAAGGATGGTAACTACAATGGTTAAAATTTTATTAGTGGATGACGCAGCCTTCATGCGTAAAGTCATCAAAGACACCCTCAGCAAAAACGGTTACACAGAGCTATTCGAAGCAGTGGATGGTGCAGATGCTGTCGAAAAATTCGACCAAATCAAGCCAGACCTCGTTCTTATGGACATCACCATGCCTAATATGGACGGACTAGAAGCGCTGAAAACAATCCGTGCAAAAGATCCTAACGCAAATATCGTGATGTGTTCTGCTATGGGTCAAGAGACCATGGTTATCGACGCAATCCGTTCTGGTGCTAAAGACTTTATCGTTAAACCCTTTAAGGCAGAGCGTGTCCTAAAAGCTGTTACTGCCATTGTCGGCGCTCCTGGCTAATGTTAGAAGATGGGCTTAAGCTGCTCATTTTCCTGATTGTTTTGGGACTAACTCTGTTGGCAGCCTACTATTCTACACGCTTTGTGGGCACCCAATGGGGGAGTGCGACTCGCTTCATGGATGGAAAAAGCATTCAAATTCTAGAACGGTTGTATGTGGGACGGGATCAGCATATTATGCTTGTCAAATTGGCAAATCGGCACCTCTTGCTGGGGTGTACAGCCTCCCAAATCACGAATCTTGCCGAACTTACTTCGGAAGAGATAGCCGAGCTAACATCCGCTAACCAAAAAGAACAAGAGGGGGTCACGTTTTCCTCGTGGCTTCAAAAAATGAGAGAACAAAAAAAGGACTAAGATATGGTAAGTGATGCAATTATAAATGTGAATGGGGATAGTGTTCAAACCCTTGAAATACTATTCATGCTCACAATGCTCAGCTTGCTCCCTACCATACTTGTCATGACCACCTGTTTCACACGGTATGTTATTTCTTTCTCGTTTTTACGAACAGCAATGGGTACTGCAGCTGTTCCTCCGAACACCGTACTGATAAGCATGGCTGTCATCTTAACTCTTTTTACTATGCGACCCACCATTGAAGACATTGAACAAACAGCGTACACTCCGTACGTCAACGGGCTCATCGGTCAAGAGGAATTTCTTGACCGTGCCACTGTCCCACTGAAAGAATTCATGCTCGACCAACTGGAAGTGGAAGCACTTAGCATTTTTTGTCAACTCTCGGGGGAGGAACTTCCGACCACAAGAGAAGGACAGCTAGCGCTACCACTGTTGGTGGTGGTCTCGGCATTCGTAGCCTCTGAACTCAAACAGGCGTTTTTCATTGGTTTCTGCCTCTACATCCCCTTTATGTTGGTGGATATGGTGGTTGCGTGTACACTCATGTCAATGGGTATGATCATGTTGCCTCCATCGCTGATTTCCATGCCGTTTAAGCTGTTGTTATTCATCAGTATTGATGGTTGGAATCTAATGTTCACCTCATTGGTTCGGGGTATCTCATAGGGAGGGATTTTAATGTTTACGACCGAGTCAATTACAACCCTCCTCACTGATGGGGTTTGGCTTGTGCTCACGGTTGCAGGCCCGATGCTAGTTCTTAGTATGATTGTTGGAGTGCTCATCGCCATTTTCCAAGCGGTCACACAGGTTCACGAGCAAACCTTGGGATTCCTCTTCAAAGCCGCTGTGATTATTGCATATATGTTCATGTTTGGCGATTGGATGCTTGTTCGAATGGTGGAATATACAACAAATATATTCCTTATGATTCGAGGGTAGTTGCTGATGGATAGTGCATTCCAATTTGATTGGGGCTCCTTGACGCTTTTGAGTTATATCGTGATGCGCATGACAGGACTTGTCCTGTTTAATCCCCTAATCGGCAGATCCGGTGTTCCTAACGACCTAAAAGCCGGCTTCATACTCGTGTTATCCTTTATGGTGTTTTCACTTGAAGGGGGCAGTGTTGTAATACCCGAATCCAACTTCCAGTATATGTTTAAGTTGGTGATGGAGGTATTCTTCGGCTTTTTTGTTTCCACTATCATGGCACTTTTCTTTTCCATTCCGGTTACGGCAGGTCAGTATATCGACGCGCAAATGGGATTCTCTATGGCCCAAAACTATGACCCTGCCACAGGTGCGAACATGACGGTGAGCTCCACAATGCTTAACATCATGATGATTTTGATTTTCTTAGCTGCAAATGGACACCACACTATGTTCACCATCCTGATGACTACAGGAGAAATGGTGCCCTATGGAGGATACTGGTTCGGAGAAAACATCCTCAATTATATGGTATTAATTTTGGTGGAATGCATGGTGTTAGCTGTCAAAATTTCCATGCCGGTCATCGCAGCTGAGCTACTCTGTCAGGTTGGAATGGGGGCCTTGATGAAGGCTATCCCACAAATTAACGTGTTCGCCATCAACATTGACCTCAAGATTATAATTGGCCTCTTCCTATATCTCGCTCTACTTGACCCTATGTCGCTACTCATGCTTGAAATTGAGAAAGATATGTTAGACCATATGAGACAAATGCTCATTTATGCGGGCGAAAATGCACGAGCGTAAAGGGGGGATGAAGTTTGGCAGCAGATGACAAAACCGAAAGCGCGACCCCGAAAAAGCGAAGGGATGAACGCAAAAAAGGTAACGTCTTGATGAGTAAGGATGCTGTCACGGTTGCAAGCTTCTTTACCACGACCACCGTGCTCTGGATGCTCGGTCCAGATATTAATTCTAGTATGGTGGAATGGATGACCTACTGGTTTACAATGATTGCAGGTGGAAACCCCGATGCTGTGACCGAAACAGCACCTCAAATTATGATGTTTACCATTAACACCATGATTAGTGCTGTGTTACCAGCAATGCTTGCGACCTGCTTTGTATCGGTCGGACTCACGCTATACCAAACAAAAGGACTCTTTGCTTGGGAATCTATGAAACCGAAATTTAGCAAATTGAATCCCTTAGAGGGAATTAAAAAGCTCTTTTCACTTAATAGTTTGATTGATGCTCTCAAAAATATCATCAAAATTAGCATCCTTCTTTATATTATTTACAACTATTGCAGAAAAGTGATGTTCACTTTTGGGGCGTTTTACTATGTAGACCCTGCCATCGCTGCGTCACAACTTTTTTCGGATGCCTATATGATGGTGATGCAGATTGCTATGGCATTTCTAGTCATCGCTGGGTTCGATTTTATCTATCAGCATTGGAGTTTTGAGAAAAAACTTCGCATGTCCAAGGAAGAAATCAAACAAGAGTATAAAAATATGGAAGGTGACCCCAAGGTCAAAGCGAAAATCAAAGCAACCCAACGTCGCATGGCACAGTCTCGTATGATGCAAAATCTTGGGCAAGCCGATGTGGTGGTGCGTAACCCAACCCACTTTGCTGTTGCCCTACGTTTCAAACCAGGTCAAGACGCCGCACCCGTCGTGGTAGCAAAAGGTCAGGACCACGTGGCTATGCGAATCGTGGAACTTGCAGAAGGGTATAATATCCCCATTGTGGAAGATGTCCCAACAGCTCGTGCTCTCTTCGCAATGTGCGAACTTAATCAACCTATACCTCCTCAACTTTTCGAGGTGGTTGCCAAAATCATGACCTACTTCTTCGACATTAACGGCAAAAAAATACGGTAATCGTGTGCTCATTCAGATCCTAATGAAGAAAGGAGTGACACCATGAACAAACTAAACCAAATAGCAATACCATTACTTGTGGTGTGTATCGTCCTTTTTCTCATTATTCCGCTTCCTTCCTTCATGTTGGATATGCTCATTATCATCAATATCGCACTTTCGATCATGATTTTGTTCATCACCATGAATATCTCGGAAGCTCTCGAATTTTCGATATTCCCGTCCCTCCTCCTTATTACCACGCTCTATCGGCTTGGTCTAAACGTCAGTTCCACTGGACTTATTCTAAGTGAAGCTGGAAACGATGGAACTGCAGCTGCAGGTGTGGTTATCGAGGCATTCGGACTTCTCATTACACGTGGCAACATCGTCATCGGTGTCATTATCTTCCTTATCATCGTTTTGGTGCAATTTATCGTTATCACCAAAGGTGCCGAGCGTGTGGCAGAGGTTGCAGCTCGTTTCACCTTGGATGCGATGCCTGGTAAACAAATGGCTATTGATGCTGACCTCTCTTCTGGTCTGATCGACGAAGCAGAGGCACGTGTTCGCCGTCATGTTATCCAAAAAGAAGCAGATTTCTTCGGCTCTATGGACGGTGCCACCAAGATCGTCAAAGGTGACGCAGTCATGAGTTTGGTCATCACTTTGATCAACTTCGTTGCAGGACTTATCATCGGAATGCTCCAAAACGACATGTCATTCGGCGAAGCCCTCGAGGTCTATTCCATTGCTACCATCGGTGACGGATTGGTTTCTCAAATTCCGTCCCTTATGATATCCACCGCAACCGGCATGATTGTTACCCGTACGGTCTCTGAGGGAAGCCTCAATACCGACGTGTATCGTCAATTCACAAACCAACCTAATGCAATGATCTCCACCGGAGTGATGCTCCTTTTCCTCGCTGCTATGCCAAGTACTCCTAAAATTCCACTTATTTCTGTAGGGATTGGGATGTTGGTATTAGGACGAATCGTTTTCAAGAGGATTGCGCAACAGCAACACGAGGAAGCTCAAGAAGCGGCAATCACCCAACGGGAAGAGCAAGCCCCCGACCTTCCCATGGAGACCGATTACTACAAAGATATCAACAATGTCTACTCCCTTTTGAACGTGGAACCCATCGAAATGGAGTTTGGATATAGTCTCATTCCTATGGTGGACGAGTCAAGTGGTGGTCGACTGATCAGTCGTATTGTCATCTTCCGTCGCCAATATGCGCAAGACATGGGATTTGTTATCCCTTCGGTCCGTTTGCACGATTCCTCAGCGCTTGGAACAAACCAATATGTCATCCGTATCAAAGGTGAAGAGGTGGCAAAGGGCGAAATTCTTGTAGACTACTGTCTCGCACTAGAACCCACCAACCCCCTCGGCGAGATTGACGGTATTGAAACGGTCGACCCCGCCTATGGTATCCCATCACGTTGGATTTTACCCGAAAACAAAGAGGTCGCCGAGATCTACGGCTACACCGTTATCGACCCCCTCTCTGTCATGCAAACACACCTCGCTGAAATCATTAAGCGCCACGCACACGAACTGGTCACCCGTGGAGAAACCATTCAGTTGGTGGAAAACTTCCGCAAATACTCTCCAGAATTGGTGCAAGAGATTGTGCCAAATGTCATCAGCTTTGCGAATCTGGAAAAACTCCTCAAAAACCTGCTTAAAGAAGGTGTCCCCATCAAAGATATGGCAACCATCTTAGAGGTAGCGTCGGATAGCTTTGGTGTCACTCGAGATATGGACATCATCACCGAAAATGTCCGTGGTGCACTTAGCCGTACCATCACTCGCCGTTTCTGTGAGCATGGACAGCTCCGTGTTATTACTTTGGATGCAGAGATGGAAAAAAGCATTGTCTCCTCTCTCACCAAGAGTGAACAAGGGGTCTACCTTGCTATGGGACCGGAACTCATGCAGCAACTTGTGACCCAGCTTGCTACCCACATGAAAAAGTTCACCGATTTAGGACAGACTCCGATTCTACTCACAAGTCAGGTTATTCGTATTTACCTCAGTCGAGTGCTCTCTTCCTTCTATGCAAACCTCGTGGTGATTTCTTTCAATGAGGTTTCGAGCGACGTACTCATCCAAGCATTAGCAAATATCACGGTAAAGCCGCCGGATGATAAGGCGGTGACCGCTTCATGAGTGAACATAACGTCATAAGCAAAGAGTTACTCGCAGAACTCACCACAGAAGAACTCCTAAAATGGTACAAAGAATCAGGGGATGAAAACCTCAAATGGCCCCTTGTCTTACGTTATACCGACCTAGTGAAGAGTATTGCACTTCAAGTACGTGGAATCTATAGCAGCTTCGCCCAAGTGGACGATATCATCAATGAAGGTCTCATCGTCCTACTTAGCGCTCTCGATAAATTCGATCTCTCGAAAGGTATCAAGTTTGAAACCTTTGCATCCAAGCGGGTGCGTGGTGCCATTATCGACTTAGCAAGGCGGCAGGATTGGGTGCCTCGCAGTGTGCGACAACGAAGCAAAGAAATCGATCGAGCAAGTGGCGAACTCTTCACGGAACTCGGACGTACCCCCACCGACGATGAAATGGCGGAACGAATGGGTATCACAAAGGAAAAATACTACGACGAACTATCGGGAGTGGCACTTTCCAATGTCATGTCACTCGAAACGGTATTCGAAGAACGAGAGCCCGAAGTCACTGCTCTTGGTGATGGTGCCAAAACCAAATCCCCTGAAGGGGAAGTGCTTACAAGCGAATTATTCGAAGAATTGGTGGTTCAAATCACAGAATTACGAGAAAATGAGCAGTTAGTACTCTCGCTCTACTATAAAAAGAATCTCAATATGAAAGAAATTGCACAAGTAATGGAAATCAGCGAACCAAGGGTCTCGCAAATTCACTCCAAAGCAATCCAAAAATTAAGGGTTAAAATGGAAGAATATGTAAGGTCTGAATAAAGGAGAATAACCATGTATCAAGGATTTTATAATTTAACATCGGGGATGCTTAGCCAAACTAGAAGACTGGATGTCATCTCCCAAAATATGGTAAATGTCTCCACTACAGGGTATCGCCAGGATATTTACACCGATATCGCATACGAGCAGGTCATGCTCTCTCGAGAGGGCAACGCACAGGAGACCGTCGGTACCGAAATTGGGGAAACATATCTTAAATTAGTACCAAGCGATATCTACACTAATTTCGACCAAGGTCCCCTCGAACCCACTAAGTTACCCCTCGATTTTGGTATCGAAGGGGATGGATTCTTCGAAATCGAGTGGGAAGGTGTGGTGGGGTATACCCGTGCAGGTTCTTTTTCCCTTGATAACGATGGCAACCTCTTCTTGCCAAACCACGGTTTGGTACACGGCCCTGACGGAAATAACATCTATCTCGGCACCGATAACGTTTATGGTGATCCAGCCGGAAATATATTTAACGCTGATACCGGAGAACTGCTAGGAACCCTAGGGGTATTCCAGTTTGAAGATAATGGCACACTCGAACGCAATGAAAACGGTCTCTTTCTCGGGGACGGAGCCGTTCCGGCAGAGGGCTACAAAATGTATAACGGCTACGTCGAACGTGCAAACGTAGACCTTGCAACCGAAATGATGAACATGATGACAGCACAACGTGCACTACAAAGTGCCTCCCAAGTCTTCAAAATCTATGATGGTGTAATCACCAAAGCGGTCAACGAAGTTGGACGTAAGTAAGGAGAATCACAATGAATATGGCTTTTTATTCCGCTTCGGTGGGTGCACAACAACAAATGCTACGCATGGGGGTTCAGGCGAACAACGTTGCCAACGTCAACCACTATGGCTATAAAAACTCGGTCGCAGGGTTCACAAACCTGATGTACGGTAGTTTTGTCGGAGCAGAGGAAGAGATTTTAGAGCGTGGAGCAGGTGCTGTCATGGTTCAGACCTCTACCGATTGGTCTCAGAGCTCAATGGTCGAGACCGGATATACCTTCGACTTTGCTGTTGAGGGCGATGGGTTCTTCGCTCTCTACGACCCAGCCACAACCGACATCACTTACACTCGAAATGGTTCCTTTAGTATGGCGCACGTCACTTTGAATAGCACCGATGAGGCAGGAGTGCCAGAAACAGGGTGGTATCTTTGTGATGGTAATGGTCTTTATGTTGCTGATATGCGAGGTAACTTCATCCCCATCGACCCCGATGCCGACCCCATGAGCATCACACCCGATAGCTTAAATATTGGTCTTTTCGATTTCAATATTAAAGATGGTATGGTTCGAACAGGACCAGATGGATTTGCTGAAGTTGAAAAAAATGGAAACCTACAACTCGCAACAGGGAAAATCCATCAAGGCTACCTCGAAACCTCTAATGTCGATCTTGCAGTTGAGATGACCAAGGTTATCGAGTCACAACGACTATATACATACGCACTTAAAATGGTGCAAACCTCGGATGAGGTTGAGACAACAATTAATGGACTATCCAGTTAATGTTCCACCGATTAAATCATAAATTCACCAAGTAACCCTTGGTATCTAGAGGAGTGACTACATTATGTCAATAAAAAATTATGACGATCTTAACCTACTCGAACTTGATACCCTTCGTGAGATAGGCAGTATCGGCTCTGGAAACGCAGCTACGGCGCTCTCGTCCTTGCTCGACAAAGAGGTTCGCATCACCCTTCCTGAAGTTCGCATCATGGAGTATAACGAGGCAATCACCTGGATCGGAGGCCCTGAGGTTATCACAGCAGGTGTTGTGGTACGTCTATCGGGCGACATGAGTGGGATTATGCTAGGTGTTCTTCAGATGGACTTTGTCAATGTCTTGCTCACAAGTATGATGGGAAAATCTATCGACTGCTATGAAGGTCTGAACGAAATCGACTTTTCAGCACTCACTGAAGCTGGAAATATCATGATATCTTCCTTCATCACTGCATTTACGGGTCTTGCAGATATGACAATCGATCTCACTGTACCAAGCTTTACTGTGGATATGCAAGGTGCCATTTTGATGGTGCCTATGGCAGAGTACGGAGGCGCAACCAACTACATCATGACCATCGGAAGCGAATTTATCTGTGATGATAAAGTGGTTCCATGCCGTCTATTGATGTCACCAGACATCCGTTCACTCAATTTCCTCCTGAGAAAGCTTGGTGTCACTGATGAATGAGAACCTTATCATAGGTATCTCGGATATGAAAATGGGGCGTGGGAACGATGTTCTTACAACCTACGCTCTCGGTTCGTGTATTGGAATTTGTTTCTACGACTCCATCCCCAAAGTTGGAGCAATGTTACATATCATGCTTCCACTTAATATGGAAGCAGGACGAAAGAATCCACTCAAATACGCAGACACTGGAATCCGTGAAACCCTTCAAAAATTGACCCTTAGTGGAGCAAGCAGAACACGGATCACAGCAAAAATTGCAGGTGGAGCAAAAATGTTTGAAATGACCGGCAATACCTCGGTCGGGAATATAGGCCAACGTAATATCGAAAGTGTCATCTCGATTTTGAAAAGAGAATCCATCTCGATTCTAAATGATGATGTAGGTGGAAAAATCGCAAGAACCATGATATTCGAGACAAATACAGGCAAAGTTACCATTCGATCTTACGGTCGACCAGAGATGATCTTTTAATAGAGAATAGGAGTTGTTTGCAATGGCAGATCCAAATCACAGCGGAATTTTACTAGAGTCAGGCACAAATGAAATTGAAATTATGGAGTTTACCATCGACGGAAACCTCTATGGAATCAACGTCGCAAAAGTGCGTGAAATCATGATGTCAGCACCGGTTAAACCCATGCCCCACGCACACCATTCGGTAGAAGGTATCTTCAAGCCACGTGATACCGTCCTCACCGTTATTGATCTTCCTTACTACCTAAACGGTGTAAGTGGAGAAAAAGGACAAAAAGATATTTTCGTGGTCACTAATTTCAACCGACTCTATATTGCATTTCGTGTGCATACTGTGGTGGGAATCAGTCGTATCTCGTGGCGAGACATCTCCAAACCTGATAAGGCAGTTTCTGGTGGTTCTGAAAGCGTGGCAACCGGTATCGCACAATGTAACGGTCAACTTGTCACCATTTTAGATTTCGAGCGTATCGTGGCAGATATTGCGCCCGAAACTGGAATCCAATCCAATACGGTGAAGCGTTCTGCCGATCACGTGAACCATAAGCCTGTCTATGTGGCAGAGGACTCGTCCCTCCTTGCTCGCATGATCCGTGAATCCTTGGTTGCTGCAGGATATGATAATATCCGCATGTTCACTGATGGACAAGAGTTATGGGATGCGCTTGAAAAAATGCGTCATTTCGAAAATATTACCGATCATGTCTCACTTATCATTACAGATATCGAGATGCCTCAAATGGACGGCCATCGCTTGACCAAATTAGTCAAGAGCGATCCGAAGTTCAAGCAAATTCCACTTGTCATCTTCTCTTCCTTGATTAGTGAAGAGATGAGGGTCAAAGGAAAGCAACTCGGCGCCGACGACCAACTCAGTAAACCTGAAATCGGTCGCTTGGTAGAGGTCCTCGATCGCACTTTAAGCTAAAATATAATGTTTCATTCAGCCTATTTTTCCAGTTCTTGGAAAGATAGGCTGAAGTTACAGTCAGGGGGAACACGATGCGTACTTTGATGTATTTTTCCATCGGTTTTTCACTGGTTACCCTTGCTCTTGTGGCAAAAATTCCAATTATTTTTTCAATAGGCATGGGGATACTATTGCTCCTCGCAATTAAATGCAATCCCGTTAAATTAAAATGCCTTGTGGTAGGAGGGGTGCTTGCCGCAGGGTATTTCATTTGGTATACCCACAGTTACCACCTCCCTCTCGCTCAGTATGATAACAATACCATCCGTCTCACTGCTGTTGTCGTCGATTTCCCACAAGAAACAGATTATGGATATAGTGTTCTCACCAAAGCAGAACTGGAGAAAAACCCGAAAACACTCCTATACTTCGACGAAAAGGGGGAGCAACTTGTTCCGGGCGACACCATTGAGATCATCACCCACTTGTCCCTTTCGGATACTGCGAAGGACGGGACTGAAATCACCTACTACACCTCAAAGGGGATTCTCCTCGTTGGACAAACCTATGGTTCACTCAAAATTGAGGAAAATTCAGGGTCAAAACTGCCATATTATCCAGCATTCTGGGCAAAAATGCTCAAAGAGAACATCCAGTTGGCATTTCCGTCTGAAGCTGCAGCTGTGGTGGAAGCGTTGGTCTTGGGCAATCGAGATAATCTAACCGATCAATTTTCAACCTCGCTACAACGGACTGGACTAACCCACACAGTTGCTGTGTCAGGTATGCACTTCGCTTTTTTGGCAGGGTTCGCAGGGTGCATGCTTCCTCGTGGAAAGTGGTGGAGTGCACTTTTCCTCATCGCATTGGTTGTCACATTTATGTTTATAACCGGTGCCACACCCTCCATCATACGAGCAACTATTATGATCGTATTACTCCACATTGCACCCTTTTTTCGCAGAGAACGAGATGGATTCAACTCGCTTTCTGTCGCAGTGTTACTCATTTTGCTGCAAAATCCGTATACGGCGGTTCATCTAGGGTTACAACTATCTCTTTGTTCGGTGGCAGGGATTTTCCTGTTTGGTGAAAAGGTTGGACAAGCAATCTACTCATATTTTGGAGAGAATACACTGATAAAAGGTGCAATTTCACTAATTTCAACAACTTTATCAGCAATGCTCTTTACCACTCCGTTACTTGCAGTCTATTTCGGCAGCATCTCTCTCATCGCACCCATCTCAAACCTTGCAACCTTATGGGCTGTTTCGCTACTCTTTAGTGGAGGACTAATTGTGGCAGTGGTGGCAGGATTCTCTGTACCGATCGCAAAATTGATGGCAACCCCAATCCTTCCACTCGTCGAATATCTCAATTGGGTGGTGGAGCATCTCGCACGTAGTCCCTTTGCAGCTATCACTATGGATTCTGTTTACTATAAAAGTTGGCTTTTGATGGTCTATTCCTTCGTGATGATTGGGCTCCTGACGAGAGAGAAAAAACGTCTTTTAGTTCCGATTTGCGCAACAATTTTCGCATTTTCACTTGCAATTCTGCTTCATAGTGAGGAGTTTCTCGGCTCTGATATGTCGGTCAAAGTCCTTGATGTGGGACAAGGTCAGGCAGTGCTCTTTGGATTAGGAGCAAATCTCGTCCTGGTGGATTGTGGAGGGAGTCACTACGAGGGGGCAGAAAATATCGCAGCCGATGCAATCGGCGATCTCGGTCGCAGTGGATTGGATCTGTTAGTCATCACGCACTGTCATGCCGACCATGCAGGTGGGGTGGTTGGATTGATGGAAAGGGTTTCGATTCAGCGCATCGCCATGCCATATCCGACTGAACCGAACGAAATTCAGGATGAAATTCTGCGTGAAGCCCAAGAAAAAGGGGTAGAGATCATTTTTGTGACAGGTTTAACCACGATTCAGTTGGACGAATTTCGAACGATTCAGCTCTTTCCACCGGTTGGAGAGGGTGATATGAATGAAACGGGTGTGACAGCACTGGTTAGCGTGCTCGAACAAGATGTGCTCATCACAGGGGACATGAGCGCAGAAACTGAGCTCGCATTGATCGATGGATACAAAATTCCCGATATTGAGGTGTTATTAGTAGGACATCATGGGTCGAACTATTCGAGTGATATGCGATTTTTAGAGGAAATAACACCGGAATACGCTGTGATTTCTCTTGCAGAAGGCAATCTTTATGGCCATCCGCATGCAGATGTGATGGAACGATTAAAAGAGGTGGGGGCATCCATCTATCGCACTGATCAGTCAGGTAATATCACTCTAACATTGCGTGGCGAAATTGAAAAAGAAGGTTATTAAATGGCTAAAAATAAGGATGTAGTTGATTTATCAGGGTTTAAGACACTGAAAAATGATATAAAAGAAAATAAAATACAGTCGTTATACCTCTTTCATGGAGAGGAGGGGTACCTCAAGCGTTTTTACCTATCAGCAGTAAAAAAAGCGCTGATACAACAGGGGTTTGAGGATTTTAATTATCACGTGATCGACACCAAAGATTTTTCTGTTCAAGGATTACAAGATGAAATCGATGCCCTTCCCATGATGGCAGAGCGCTCCCTTATCGTGGTCAGCGACTTCGATTTGTTGGGGGCGAATGCTGAGATTAAGGAAAAACTACAGGTTGTGCTAGCAGATCTGCCTGAATATGTCTGTGTGATTTTCCTGTACACTATCATTAATTTCGAACCAGATGGCAGAATGAAATTCTCTAAATTTCTACAAGAAAAGGCGATTATTTGCAATTTTGCGAAGCAAAATCAAACAGATTTAGTCAATTGGGTGCAACGTCGTTTTTCTAGTATGGGTAAGGATATTTCACTCGAACTCTCAACAGAGCTGCTCTTCTACTGTGGAACATTAATGGATTATTTGGTGGGAGAAATTGAAAAAATCGGTCATTATGCGAAGGCGAAACAGATCACAATGGAGGATATTAGGGCGGTTGCGATACCAGAACTCGATGTGGTTGTCTTTCAAATGACCGATGCGTTAGGAAATGCTAACTTCGATAAAGCAAGTGAAATTTTATCAGGACTCTACCTTCGGCAGGAACCTCCCATTAAAATCTTTGGTGCATTGGGAAAGCAGATACGGGAACTTTATGGTGCGAAATTATGCCTCAATGAAGGGAAAGATGCGAAATATCTGTCAAAACTCTACGGTTTACACATCTATCCCGCCGGACTACGTATCCAAAGTGCGAGAAAGTTTACACTTGCATGGTGTCAAGCAGCAGTGATTCTAGCACAAAAAACCGACCTTAAGCTCAAATCTACAGGTCGTGATGGGCAAGAAGTACTCACAGAATTTATATTAGAATTAGCTAACTTGAAAGGATAGATCGTGTGGAGAAAATTATCATTCAAGAAGGAATTGTGGTTGAAGGCAAATACGACAAAAATACCCTCTCACAAGTGGTGGATGCACTTATTTTGAAAACGGATGGTTTTGGCATTTTCCAAAACCCGACCCAAATGAAGTTACTTGAAAAAATAGCACAGAAACAGGGACTTATTGTCTTTACAGATGGTGACTCTGCCGGTTTTCTCATCCGAAATAAAATTAAATCTTGTATCGATAAAAGGTATCTAAAACATGCATTTCCTCCTGATATATCAGGAAAAGAGCGCAGAAAAGACAAGAAAAGCAAAGAAGGGATTTTGGGAGTAGAGGGTATGACCCCTGAAATTATTGTTGATTGCCTTAAAAAATCAGGGGCTACCATTGCAGGTGAATCTCGAAATAAAATTTCCTCTGACTTTACAATGGCAGATTTTTTAGGGTGGGGACTGACTGGTGTGGATGGATGTGTCGAGCGTCGAGCTCGACTGATCAGTCGGTTATATTTGCCTAATCGAGTAACAAATAAGGGATTACTTGAAATACTTAATCACTGCTATGAACGAGAAGAAATAGAAAAAATGATTAAAATAGATTGTAATTTTGAAATATAGCAGAAAGGAATTTGAAAAGTGGGAAAAATACATTTCATGCTAGGTAGATCAGGATCAGGAAAAACGTCACGATTAATGGAGAGATTGTGCCAAAATAAAGGCAACACTCGCCAAATACTGCTCACTTCTGATCAAAATTCACACGAAATGGAGCGTCGCCTCTGTGAATCAGGAGGAGATGATATCTCACTTTACGCAGAATGCCTCACCTTTCGAAGAATGAGCGACTATATTTTTAGTCAAAATGGGGGAAAACATCTCGCTGAGCTAGATCGGGGAGGGCAAATCCTACTCATGCACAAAGCGGTACAAGCTACCTCAGAAAAGTTAGATACACTTCGGAAAATATCAAAATCACCTGTTTTCTTTGAAGAATTATTAAGAGTTTCGGATGAGCTCAAAAGCTGCTCTATTCCACCAACGAGACTCTTTGAAGTTGCAGAAGGACTTCCACAGCAGAAAAAGCTTCAAGAAATTGCACTTATTTGCGACTTTTACAATCATCTTATCGAAAATATTGGGTTTGACCCACAAGACCGACTCACTCGAGCTACAAAACTCCTTCAAAAATCGAAATGGGCAGAGGGAAAGTCCTTCTGGCTAGATGGTTTTTCCTATTTTACACCTCAACAGATACTTTTTCTTCGAGAAATCGCAAAACAAGCAGAAGGGCTTACCATTGTACTTACCACTGTCCCCAATGATAAAACCACCTTTGCGCAAGGGGAGCGTTCACGCCACCAAATTTTGAAAATTGCGCAAGAACTGGGTATTACACCCACAGTTGAAGAGATTTTGCCACAGTTTGCATGCAGATTACCTGCACTCTCTCACTTAGAGAGCAATCTCTATGCCGAAAATCAACAAACATATGATAATGATGACGGAGAGCAAATAAGTGTTTTTTGTGCAGATTCCACTCGTTCTGAGGTGGAGTGGACGGCAGGGGAAATCCTAAAACTAGTACAAGAACAGGGTTATCGCTATCGTGAAATAGCGGTTGTCGCACGTGATTTCGAGCCTTATCGCCATCTGGTAGATAGTGTGTACAAACGCTATAATATACCTGTTTTTCCAAGTGGAGTCAACTCAATATTAGATAAACCAGTGCTAACAGTGGTAACCTCTGCACTTGATATTATTTCAAATGGTTATCGTTATGAGGATATTTTCCGATATTTGAAGACAGGATTACACGAAATTGATGTAGAAGACAGAGATTTACTAGAAAACTATGTCTTGATGTGGCGAATTTCAGGAAAAAAATGGACAGAAAAAGATTGGAATTTCCATCCTGATGGATACGGAAAAAGTCTAAATCACGAGTCGGAAATGAGGTTAGATAAACTTAACCAGAACCGACGACTGATTACAGCGCCACTCCTTCAATTAGTGAAATCAGCAAAAAACACCAATGCGCAACAAAAAGCAGTGATTTTTTACCAGTTTTTAGTGGATATTCACTTAGAAGAGAAGATCTACGATCGACAAAAAGAGTTACTGTTGCAGGGGAAAAAAGCAGAATCCGAGGAATATCGTCAACTTTGGGACATATTGTGCCGTGGATTAGAACAATGCCATCTCCTTTTGGGAGATACATACATGGAGCTAGAGGAATTTGCGAAAATTTTTCAATTAGTGCTCTCGCAGTATCAAGTTTCCACCATTCCGGTCTCCCTTGATCAAGTGATGGCAGGAGAAACTGTGCGCCTCAAAGCACATAGAACTAGATGTATTTTTTGGTTGGGGGTCGAGGACACAACCGTCCCAAGCACTGTGAAATCAACAGGTTTACTCTCGGATGAGGACAGGGTTGCCCTTGAGGGAAGCGAAGTGAATTTATGCGAGACCAGCGAAGAATTACTCTTCTATGAGCTCTCCTCGATCTACGAAATGATCGCCCTTGCGTCGGATAAGTTGGTGCTAACCTATCCGTTGCGAAAATCGAATGGAGATGGAACTCGACCAAGTTTTCTCGTTGAACGCATACTGAAACTTTTTCCTCAACTTCATACCTTGAAAGAGGGAGAATTACAAGATAATTTTCGACTTTTATCCACAAAACCAGCCATTGAGCAAGTAATGAAATTCCCCCAAGTTGCAACACTTCTCAAAGAAATTGAGCCACTAGGAGCAGAAGTGGAAGGACTAGAAAAGGCGGATGCGTGGACACGTGGAGCCCTTTCACCTCAAGGGGTTGAGTCAATTTTCGGGAGTGAAATTCACCTCTCACCAACAAAAATCGAACGATTAAAAGGGTGTCATTTCTCTTATTTTATGGAGTATGGACTGCGAGCAACCTCACGAAAGGTAGCGAAATTTTCGGCAATGGAGTACGGAACCTTTGTACATCATGTGCTTGAAAAAGTGATAGAAAAGCACAAAAACCATCCAGAAAACAGCCGTTTAAAGCTAGACGGTTGCGTATCACAGCCTGAAATTGATGCTATTATTGACAACTATGTAGAAGAACTGCTTTTGGAAACCATCAAATCACCACGAGAACAATTCCTCATTGATAGGCAAAAAAAAGGCGTAAAAGCCACGGTGGATAATGTCCTCAATGAATTGAAAGTGAGCAAATTTTCTCCTCACGCACTAGAACTTAAATTCAGTCATAAAGATGGGGATTTACCACCTATAGAACGCATTTACAACGAAATTCGACTGAAATTATCTGGGATTGTGGATCGCATCGATTCTTGGGAGGATGACGAGAAAATTTATCTTCGTCTGCTCGATTATAAAACTGGAATCAAGAAATTTAGCTTAAATGACATCTATGACGGCAGGAATTTGCAACTTTTAATCTATCTTTATGCTTTGAAAAGAAGTGAGAGCTTAGGGGGTTCCGAAACAGGAAAAGAATTGGAAGGGGCAGCCATTTCCTATTTCCCGACTCGTGAAATTATCCTAAACGGTTCTCGCACAATGTCGGAGGAAGAACGGAAAAAAGAAGTTGAAAAAGAACTCGGTCTAAGTGGAATTTTTCTGAATGATCAGCGTGTCATTGATGCCCTAGAACCCTTGACAGATGGGGGTTACCACTACTTGCCACTCAAGCCAGCTAAGATGAATAAAGAGGGCGAAATGGTCAACACAAGTGGGAAAGGTTTGGTCTCGCTTGAGGAATTTAACCTGTTAGAAGGCTATGTGACCGACCTACTCGACGAGATTTGTGACGAATTTCGAACAGGGACCATTTCAGCAGATCCGTTTTGGCAAGGAGAGGACGATAATGCTTGCAAATATTGCCTTTTCACCGAGGCGTGTCACTTCGAGGAGGGGCGTGGGGACGATCAAAAACGTTACAGCAAGAGCAAAACCGATCAAGAGGTTTTAGAACTCATCAAAAAGAAAGGAAGCAAATAATATGTCTTTTTCGCTCACAAATCAACAAAAAGAAGCGGTGGAACATAGAAATAGTAGCATCCTTGTCTCAGCAGGTGCAGGTTCTGGGAAAACTCGTGTTTTGGTGGAAAGACTCCTCATGCGTGTGGTGGAAGAGAAGAAGAATATCGATCAATTTCTGGTGATCACCTTCACAAAGGCTGCAGCAGAGGAACTTCGAGGTCGCATAGCAGAGGAGTTGACCGACCGTTTGGCGTTAGATCCAACAAACCACCATTTACGACGACAACTTACTCTGGTCTATAAGGCACAAATCTCGACAATTCACTCGTTTTGTGGTGATCTACTCCGTGAAAATGCTCATCTCATCGATCTGAATCCTAATTTCCGCCTCTGCACCACCGAAGAAAATCAAGTTTTGATGTTGGAAGTTGTAGAAGAGGTCATTGAAAATCAGTATGTAGAAGCTAACTCTGATTTTATCGACTTGGTAAATACATTGGCCTATGCCAGAGATGACTCTCGCTTGGGTGAGATTATCATCGAGATCTTCGACAAGATTCAAAGCCACCCAAATCCGAGAAAATGGCTTGTCGAGCAACAGGAAATATGGCGACTTGAAGGGGTTACCGATGTGGGGCAAACCCCTTGGGGAAGGCTGATTTTAGAGGGGACGACCAGACAGGCGAGCTATGCAAAAGAGCTACTCGAGAGAGCCGATGAACTCGCAGAGCAAGATGAGATCGTCGCACTGAACTACAAGCCAGCCATTGCAGCAGCACTACAGATCGTGGAGGATGTGCTCGAAGCAAGTCGCACTGGATGGGATAGTGTAGACAAACTATCACAATTCGTTTTCCCGAGAGCAGGAACCAAAAAGAGCAAGGAACCTCAAGATATTGAACTTCGTGAAAAGGTCAAAACTCTGCGAGCTACGGCGCAAAAAATCATAAAAGACCTCGCAAATATTGAAAACAACCAAGAGTTACTGGTGGATTTACAGAAAAATGGGAAAATCATCTCGACCTTGATGGAACTCATCCAAAGATTTTCCGAGCAATTTGCACTGGAAAAAGAGCGCAGAGGGATGCTTGATTTTGTGGATCTCGAGCACAAAACAGTTGCACTGCTCACCACGCCAGAAGGGGAGCCGACCTTGCTTGCAATCCAGAAAAGTCAAGCCCTTGCAGAGGTTATGGTGGATGAATATCAGGATACAAATCTGGTGCAAAACACCATTTTCGATGCCATCACAGGTGGGGGGCGAACCCTTTTTGCAGTGGGGGACGTCAAACAATCCATCTACCGTTTTCGTTTAGCCGACCCCTCTATTTTCCTCGAAAAATATCGTCGTTTTCAAAGGGATGATAATGAGGGAAAACCCATCATTTTGTCGGAAAATTTTCGCTCTCGACCAGAGGTTATTGATGCTTGTAACCACCTGTTTTCAGCCATTATGAGCATAAAATTCGGAGAAATGGACTATACAGAGGATCAAAAACTCCTCGCATCAGGTAGTTTTCCTGCTCAAGAGCGAGAAGGGGCATATCGAACTAAGTTAGCACTACTTAACCGAGAGACACCCGAAGATCAGGAGGAAAAACTCGATAAGGACGAGCTCGAGGCAAATTGGGTCGCAACCGAAATCGAAACCATGCTACAAGAGCACTTCAAAGTTACAAAAAGTGGCAAATCAGCCACGATATCACCTGATGATATCATGATTTTGTTGCGTTCCCCTTCCAAAAATCTCCACCATTACGTCGCTGCGCTCGAGGATAAAAATATCCCATGGTCGGCGAAAGGGGAGGAAGAAATCTTCCAAACTACAGAGGTCTGCGTTGCGCTCGCTCTCCTTAAAATCATTGACAATCCTCGCCAGGACGTCCCACTTTTAGCAGCACTTCGCTCCCCTATTTTTCGTTTTTCTGTGGATGAACTCGCAAAAATCAAAGAGCATGATGGGGATGATTTTTATCATTCTATGACGGTAATGGCTGAAAATGGAGATGAAAAGTGCTGTACCTTCCTCGAGAAGTTGAACGCACTTCGCTTTGATGCAGGGGATAAAACCACACGAGAACTCATCTGGCACATGTATACCGAGTGCAACTTCCTCCCTATTTTCGGCGCTATGGAGGGAGGGGAGACCCGACAAAACAACCTCCTCGAACTATACCAAATCGGAGGACGGCTTGAGGAATCGGGGTGTCGCACCCTCTTCCCCTTCCTCTTGCGACTAGAACAGCTCAAAGCCACCTCGAACCTTCCCAAAAGATCCAAAAAAGTGGGAAAAGGAGTGTCGATATTAAGTATTCACGGCTCAAAGGGGCTTGAAAAACCAGTGGTTTTTGTCTGTGGACTGGCACGAGATGTCAATCTCACCGACAGCGCACAAACCGTCCTCTTCCACCAAACATACGGAGTGGGAACAAAGGGGCTTGATCATGCACGACTCATCCGATATCCCACCCTTGCACGTATGGCAATCGCCAAAGAGCTCAACCGTGAGGCAAAGGCAGAGGAGATGCGACTGCTCTATGTTGCGATGACCCGAGCACAGGACAAACTCATCCTCGTGATGACCCTGCGAGACGGACTCAAAACCGTGAAAAAATTAGGGGATCTCCTCCCCATCCATCCACAGGGGATCGAGGCGCAATCCAGCGTCGGCAAGTGGATTTTGCTTCACGCTCTCACTCGACCGGAATCTGCGCCCCTTGCCCAACTTGCCGGAATTTCAGACCATTCACCACTTCCTCTCCCCTCGCCGTGGGAGATCCAATATGTCGAGAACCCGACCCACCTCACCCAGTCCACCACCCAAGAGGGGGAGTCCGAGGGCGCACCCGAACCCGAGCCTCACTTCACCGAAGCGCAACTCGATCGGATCCGTCGCTTCCTCACATGGGAGTATCGCTATCAAACAGACGTGGATTCCCCCTCGAAATACACTGCCACACAGAGCAAGGGGCGAGCAGTGGACGGCGATAGCGACACTGAAAATTCACTCCCACCAGATTTGAAGGACTTTAAACGAGCAAGGGTGCCGTCCTTTGCGCAAAAGGGAGGAAAGATCTCGGCAGCCGAGCAGGGTACAGCCATCCACTTGATGATGGAATACCTCGATTTTTCGCCCACCCTTGATACCAGTGTGGAAGGGATTACGGCGAAAAAAGAGCAGTTATACCAAGAAAAATTCTTCACGAAAGAGCAATATGCTGCCATCAGCCCCCAAAAAATCAGCAATTTTTTGCAATCTACGTTGGGGGTCGCTGCCTGCCACTCCCTCTATTGCAGACAGGAATTCCCCTTCTCGCTCTTGGTTAAAGGGAGGGAGCTCGGCATGGAAACCGAGGAAAAGCTCCTCTTCCAAGGGGTGGTAGACTGCTACTTCGAGGAGGAGGATGGGATCACCTTGATCGACTTCAAAAGTGATCGTGTGACAGACAAAACGGTGGAGGAGCGAGCCCAATCACACAAGAGGCAACTCGACGTCTACCAACTTGCGCTAGAACGCATGTTAGGAAAAAAAGTAACCCACAAGGTCATCTGGTTTTTTGCCCTTGATCGAGGGGTAGAGGTCTAAACAGCCCCAAAAAATGATAAGAATATAACTTAGGAGGATTTCGCTATGAAATTTACAAAAATGCACGGAGCAGGAAACGATTATATCTATCTTTACGAGGAAAATACCCTTGACCTCGCCAAAGTAGCCGTACAACTCTCGTCCCGTAACAAAGGGGTGGGTAGCGATGGTGTGGTACACATCAAAAAGGGAACCGACACCGATTACATTATGCAAATTTTCAATGCAGACGGCTCACAGGGCGAAATGTGTGGGAATGGGATTCGTTGTCTCGGCAAATACGTCTACGATAAGGGGTATACCGATAAAACCCGTAACCTCACGGTATCCACCCTCGCAGGGGTGCGCACCCTTCAACTAGAGGTAGGGGATGATAACAAGGTCTCCACCGTTGTGGTGGATATGGGTGAACCTGAATATGGTGAAAGCCACTCTATCATCGTAGATGGCAAGGGATACGTCGGGCAAAAGGTCTCGGTGGGAAACCCTCATTTCGTCATCCGTTGCGACAAGGTGGAAGCCATCGACCTTGCTAGAATTGCCCCACAAATTCAGCGCAAATCCATCTTCCCCGACGGTGTTAACGTGGAATTTTTCCATGTGGTGGACGAGAACACCCTGGCTATGAGGGTGTGGGAACGTGGCAGTGGGGAGACCCTCTCGTGTGGAACTGGGGCTTGCGCCGTCTTTGCTACGGCACGCAAAGATGGACTCACCCCTGTGCGAGCCGACATCGCACAACGTGGTGGCGTGGTTACCATGTGGCAGGCAGGGAATCAAGTGATGATGCACGGAGAAGCTGTTACGGTCTTTGAGGGAGAGGTTGAGCTAGAGGAAGATTTTAAAATATAAGATTGACAATTCCTATGAAAAATAGTATAATAAGTGGTACAATTATATTAGGGAACCTCTAAACCCCCTCCATGCCCTTAGCACGCATTTTCCCCTCTCGTTTTTGCCACAAAAAAGTTATGAATCCACAAAGGGTTCTAAACTTTTTTAGAGTCATCAGAGGGTGAGAATTTTGCGCTCGGGACATCGAGGTATCATGAGAGGTCCCCCTTTAGTACTCATTACAAAGGAGAGATAATCATGACTCAAATCAACCAAAACTTCCTCAAACTACCAGGGAGTTATCTCTTTTCTGAGATTGCACGTCGCATCTCGGTCTATACCGAGCAAAACCCTGATAAAAAAGTAATCCGTATGGGAATCGGCGATGTGACCCGTCCCATCGTTCCATCGGTCACCAAGGCAATGCACGAAGCAGTGGACGAGATGGCAAGTATCGAAGGCTTCCACGGCTATGGTCCCGAACAAGGTTACGATTTTTTGCGTGATGCCATCGCCAAGAACGACTATACCGACCGTGGCGTGCATATTCTAGCAGATGAAATCTTTGTCTCGGACGGCGCTAAGAGTGACTGTGGTAACATCGGCGATATCTTCGATGTCAACAATGTGGTTGCCATGTGCGACCCTGTCTACCCTGCCTATGCCGATACCAATGCCATGGCAGGACGTGCCGGCACCTATATCGAGGGCAAAGGATGGGACAAATTCGTCTACCTCCCTTGCACCGAGGAGAACAATTTCTCCCCCACACCACCCGATCAACCTGTGGATCTCATCTATCTCTGTTATCCCAATAACCCTACAGGGGCAGTGGCAACCCGAGCACAACTCAAAGAGTGGGTGGACTATGCGAATAAGCACCAAGCCGTGATCCTATACGATTCGGCTTACGAGGCATTTATCTCCGACCCCGACACCCCACGCTCTATCTTCGAGATCGAAGGGGCACGTACTTGTGCGCTCGAATTTCGCTCCTTCTCTAAGACGGCTGGATTCACTGGGACACGTTGCGCCTACACCGTCATCCCTCACGAGCTCGAGCGTGGTGGAGCAAAGCTTCACAGTCTGTGGAACCGTCGTCACTGCACCAAATTCAACGGTGTTCCTTACGTCATTCAACGTGGTGCTCTCGCCATTTATAGCGAAGCTGGCAAGAAAGAGGTGGCTGAGGTCATCGCTTACTACAAAAATAATGCGAAAATTATCAGCGAAGGGCTGGCCTCTGCAGGGCTTGCCACCTTTGGTGGTGATAATGCTCCTTATGTCTGGGCAAAGGCACCAAACGGCTTAGGTTCGTGGGAGTTCTTCGATCAAATCCTCAACCAAACCAGTGTGGTTACAACCCCTGGTGCAGGTTTTGGTCTGGCTGGAGAGGGGTATATCCGTCTTTCTGGTTTTGGAGACAAGGACGACACCAAAGAGGCCATCCGTCGCATTCAAGAGATGTTAAAATAACGGAAAATATCCGAATATCAACCGAAAGAGGAATCAATTATGGTAAAGGCAATTGTGGGCGCCAACTGGGGCGACGAAGGAAAAGGAAAGATCACCGACCTGTTTTCAGCAACCAGTGACGTGGTGGTGCGATTCCAAGGGGGAGCCAACGCAGGGCACACCATCATCAATCATTATGGAAAATTTGCGCTCCACACTCTGCCATCAGGTGTGTTTAACGAGCATATTTTGAATGTGATAGGCAGTGGGGTGGCACTTGATATTGTGAAACTCATCGCCGAGCTCGAAGGGGTGGTGGCACGAGGTGTCCCAACCCCCAAACTACTGGTTTCGGACCGTGCTCAGGTGCTCATGCCCTACCACGTCCTTCAAGACACCTACGAGGAGGAACGTCTCTCGGATAAGGCATTTGGCTCCACGAAATCAGGAATTGGACCCTTCTATTCCGATAAATACGGCAAAATCGGCATCCAAGTGTGTGAACTCTTTGATGATGTCATTTTGATGGAGCGAATTGAGAAGGCTTGTGCTCTTAAAAATCCTCTTTTTGTACACCTCTACGAAAAACCACCTCTCGACCCACAAGAACTTCTTGCTGAGATGGTGCGTCAACGTAACCTCATCGCTCCCTATGTCGGAGATGTCTACACCGAGCTACAAAAGGCCATCAAAGAGGATAAAACCATCCTGCTCGAAGGACAACTGGGAACCCTCAAAGATCCTGATTTCGGGATCTATCCCATGGTCACCTCCTCCCACACTGTGGCGGCATTTGCCTGTATCAGTGCAGGGATTCCACCCCACAAGGTCACCGACATTGTGGCAATCACCAAGGCATATTCCAGTGCCGTAGGTGGGGGAGAATTTATCAGCGAAATCTTCGGTGAAGAAGCCGAGGAGCTCCGTCGTCGTGGTGGAGATGCAGGGGAATATGGTGCTACTACAGGCAGACCTCGCCGTGTGGGTTGGTTTGATACGGTTGCCTCGGGTTATGGTGCTCGTATGCAGGGGGCTACCGAAGTGGTGCTCACCTGTCTTGATGTGCTTGGCTACTTGGAGGAGATCAAAATCTGCGTGGGCTACGAGATCGACGGTGTGGTAACCAAAGACTTCCCCACCACCCCAAAACTCGCCAAGGCAAAACCTGTCATTCACACCCTACCAGGATGGAATTGCGATGTGCGTGGTGTCACAACCTATGACGACCTTCCCCCCAATGCAAAGGGCTACATCGACTTCCTCGAAGCCGAAATGGGCATCCCCATCACTATGGTATCTACAGGACCAAAAAGGGACGAAATCACCAATCGCACCCCAAAAATTTAATCGATTTGCACCCCATGTCGAAAGATATGGGGTGTTTTCAATGA
>JAWXUK010000012.1:0-24725 GCA_044432785.1 Eubacteriales bacterium
GCCGTCAAAAAGGAGATGGCCTCCTCCTCATCACGTGGTTTCCCAAAGATACGATACCCACCTTGCCCCTCTTGATCCTCTTGCGCCACAACGGTATCTGCCCCCAGAACGATGTTCTGAGGGTATTTTCCAGCAACCTCCTTCGCCTTTTGGGTGGCGAGGTGCTCCACTAATTTTGGTGGCGAGAGGGGGAGGGACATATCCTCTTCCCCCACTGCAGGACAAAGGGTGAGTTCAAGTCCCAAACTTGCGAGAAGTTGCTCTCGACGTGGAGACTTAGATGCAACAATCAATTTCATACTACACCCCTGTCGAGCCAAAGCGCCCCTCACCACGTTGCGTGGGTTCCAAAAACTCCACCTCTTCAATGGTGACCTGTAGGATAGGGGTGATCACCAATTGCGCAATCCTCTCCCCTTTGAAAATGGTGTGATCAGCGTTGGAATTATTATGAAGGGAAACCAAAATCTCTCCTCTGTAGTCGCTATCAATCACCCCTACGCAGTTAGAGGGGGCCAATCCGTGCTTGATCGCCATTCCACTGCGTGCATAAATGAGTGCCACCACTTCATTTGATGGCAGAGCGATTGCAATCCCTGTGGGAATGGTGGCTCGCTCCCCTGCCTTGATGGTAAGGGGAAGGGGATTGCAGGCATGTAGATCCATCCCAGCTGAACCCTGTGTTGCGTAGTAAGGTAGGGGGATTTCCTCCCCAATCAAAGGGGATAGTGCTTTGACTTTTAAGTTCATGGTGGTACTCCTTCTAGTTTATTCCACTCCTCTATAATAAAGACCTGTGGTAAAATGTTCTAGCTGATGCTCGGTTGGTGTTTGATATGCTTTAATGATCTCCACGCAAGTTTTAGGCGATTCATCCGTAAAGGTGAGTCGTATAGAGGTAAGCCCCACGGTTTTCCACTCCTTTTTATGGGCAAGATAGAGTGGTGTTGCGTTTAGCACTTCACTTCGATGATCCGGTGTTCTCACCACAGGAAAGGTAACCCCCTTACGGTCGGTGATCGACTCTCCCACTTTATGCTCAAAGATCATGAGTGGAAGCCGTCCATATCCCATCAATTCGGTTGGAAGTGGCTTGCTCATATCTCGGATTTGCGCAAGTTGTAGCTCGAATGATAGCGTCACAAAATCAAGATGAGAGAGCCCCTGTATCCCTTGATTGTTAAAGACCCCAAGCCCGTAGTCCCCTGCCATGGAAAATCCATTGACCTTTCCCCAGTGCAGGCTATCCCATGTTCCAGCCAGTGCCGAACTCACCCCAGCTAATCTCCATTTCTCTAAGGTGGATTGCGCCGAGCTTCGTTGCTTATCTGATAAAATACGAGGCAGGACAACCCGAATGGAAATCCCTCGAGACACTAGTTCCTCCACTCTGTTAGGCTCGCTCTCGATAAAATGAATTGGCAGATAGAGAGACGAGGGGTTACAAGCGAGAAGTTCCTCACTAATCTGTGACCATTCGGTCACCTGAACCGTGATTACAGGGGGTAATTTATGTGGTATATTCTCCGTTTTGTCAATATATGTTCCAATCGGATGCTCGACGGGTTGGGAGGTGGCAATCAACTCCATCCCCTCTCTTCGCAGTCCATTGAGTGCCGATTTCGGCACAAATAGCGCATCCGAGATCTCCACGGTGATCTCTGTCATCCCATAGGGGGTCCCCCCTGTTTGAGCGAGCTGTTTGCGCACCATTTCTTCTGTGGTGGCTTGGGTTTTCGCCGGCTGTGGAATCTCTCCCTGTACGGTCACCACTTCTCCATTTGGCGTGGTGAGGGTGAGTGAGATGGGTTCCCCACTCAAGATCGAGCAATGTGCCATAAGAGGTGTGAGTCGATGTTCCCCCTGTTCGTAGGTCTTGCGTGCCTCACGGTAGAGCTCTTCGGACGTGGTCTCTCTGCCACGCACGCCGAACATTTTCTTGCCATATTCACCGGTGTAATATCCTTGGGTAAATCCCTGACGGGAGAAAACTTCAGCAAGTCTCTCCCCCTCTTCTTTGGTGGGGGATCGCTTCTCTTTTAGACAATCGGCATAGACCTTTGTCACCACAGCGACATACTCGGCACGTTTCATCCGTCCCTCGATTTTCAGACAAGAGAGCCCCATATCAGTGAGTTCTTGTAGCTCCCCAACGAGGGACATGTCCTTGAGGGAAAGTGGGTGACCCTTAGCTTTGCCGTCGCACTGATACTCCAGTCTGCACGGCTGAGCGCACAGCCCACGATTTCCACTGCGTTGCCCCACCACAGCCGAGAAAAAGCACTGCCCAGAATAGCTCATACACATGGCTCCATGCACAAATCCTTCGGTCTCAATCGGGGAGTGTTTACAGATGTACTGAAGTTGCTCTTTCGATAGTTCCCTCGATAGCACCACACGAGAAAAACCAAGTTCTGCCATCTGCTCTGTCCCGTGCAAACTGTGTACCGTCATTTGGGTGGAAGCATGTCGTGAGATATGGGGCGCCACCATTTTCGCCACCTCTGCCACCCCTAGATCTGCAATGATAAAGGCATCCACACCCATGATAGCTGCTTGCTCGATCAAGGGCGCAACTTTAGGGAGTTCCCTTTGATTTAAAAGGGTGTTTAGCGTGATAAATACCTTGGTATTTCTGGCATGACAATAAGTGACAGCTTGTGCCACTTCCTCTTGTGTAAAGTTTTTCGTGTTGCGCCGTGCGTTGAAGTCCCCAAACCCTAAATAGATGGCATCTGCACCATTTTGCACAGCTGCCACAACTGCTTGGGGGGACCCTGCTGGGGCGAGGAGTTCTACCATGGTTTTGTGTTCCTTATTGTGTCAAAAATCGTCATACTCCTGACATTCGAAGTCATCGAAAAAGGAAAGTTGCCTTCATTTTTTCCCTTTCTCCTTGCCTCCTGACGTGAGTTTAAAGTTTTCTTGTTTGAGGGTGGAGATTTCTAGTTGAAGGGCTGCCGCCTCTTCATAGGTTTCTTTCACTTGATGCCGCAGATTTTCAGCAGTCACCTTTTCTTTTTGGTATTTATCAGCGAGGTTAATGGCTGTGAGCACTGCAGCATCTTGAAACGAAAAACCAGCTTTGGTCAGTATTTCGTTCATTTCGTCGTCCACTTGCTTGGCGAGTGATTCGATATAATCTTCGTTCTCAGTGGCAACTAAATTATAGTCACGTCCAGCAATTTTCACGTTTAGTTTGGTCTTTTTCATGGCAGTGTCCCTTTCCCTCTGACTGTCTGATCTTCAGCTTAGATGTTAGCACTCCTATTATATCACAATTCCCCCCATTCGTACACCCATAATTTTGCAAAATTTATTTTTTTACAAAAGTTCTCGTTTACCTGTTTACTTGCGCCCTCTTTTCCTGTAAAATAATAGGTAGACCCTACTACAAACTGATAGGAGGTTTTGTCATGACACAACCCACCCAAACCGGATGCACCCTTCCCCCTCATGAGGTACAAGCCCTCCTCTCTTCTGATAACGGAGATGCTGCTTTACTCTATCTGCATCTTGTCCTCAACCCAAATTGCTACCCCGCTTGGCCACCTGCTCGACTTCATGCAGCTATGGGGGTTTTAAGCACACATCAAATCCTCCCTTCTGCCCCTGCCGAAGCAAGCGCCACGCCACCTCCCCCCGTCATTCCAACCGTCATCCCCACAGCAGCCACCGAGCCAGCGCCAGAATATACCGAGAAGGACATCAAATTAGCCATGGATTCCACAAATGGCAGATTCCAATTTCTTTGTAACCAAGTGGCTGCCATGCTCGGCAACCCCCTCAACTCTAACGATCGCAAAATCTTGCTCACACTACGGGATGCCCTCGGATTTGCAGATGAACTGATCATTTTATTGGTTTCGTGGTGCATGGAGAAATCCATGCTCGAACACGGCAACCCCCCCACCCTAAACTATATCAAAACCGAGGGATATCGCTGGGCAAAGAGAGAGATCTCCACCCTCGAGCAAGGGGAAGATCTCATCGAGCAATTCAAGAAATATCACGCACAAGATATGAAATATCTCACCCTGTTCCACCTAAAACCTCGTCCTTTAACCGATAAAGAACGTAAATACATCAAAGACTGGGAAAACTGGGGTTTTCGTGAGGATGCGCTCACCCATGTTTACAACCTCACGGTTGAACAAATCGGAAATTTTAAGTGGAATTATACAAATGGTATATTAAAGAATCTACATGCACAAAATTTACATACCCTACCCGAGATCCTGTCCGAGAATCGCACTTCCAAGCCACGAGCCGTCACAGGAGCCTTGCGCCATAACGGCCCCACAGCTTGCGCCACTATCGCAGGGAACGACACCACCCTCCCTCCCCCCGACCATGCACGACAGGTCGCCGAGGATGGTGCTCGTTTGCAAAAACTCTTAAAACAAGCCCAAGGAGAGACGGCCAATGACCTTTGAATCTAACGTGATGTCCTATGCCTCTGCCGAGCTTCGCAACCGTCGTCACACAGCCCAAGCCAACGCAAGCAAGGCGCAACAGCTCGCCTACACTCGTGACCCCGAACTTGCCATCATCGAGCGCAAGCTAAAGCGCACCATGACCGACCTCTTCGGCGCCTCCCTCGGTCGCCCAGGGTCCTTATCCGTCACCGAAATCCGTGCCCAAAATCTCGCTCTCCAGCAAGAGCGAACCCAGCGCTTGAGCGCCCTTGGACTCACAGCAGAAGCACTCGATATCGTCCCGATCTGCTCTCTTTGCCTTGACGAGGGATGGGTCGAAGGAAAAATGTGTTCCTGTTTAGAAGCATTTTGCACGGCCGAGCAATCCCGTCTCCTCTCTTGCTCCCTCCCCACTCAACCACAAACCTTCGAAAATTTCGACCTAGAATTTTATAGCAACAGACCATGGCCAGACGGCGAGAGCCCGAGAGACAGGGCAAACCTCAACCTCACCTTTTGCAAAAGTTATGCAGATGGCTTCAATACCTTCCCCTTCCACAATCTATTTTTATCAGGGGCTCCAGGACTTGGCAAGAGTCACCTCTCTGCTGCCATAGCCCGAGCAGTCTCAGCCCGAGGATTTTCAGTGGTCTACCAGAGTGCAAGCCCCCTCTTTTCCTCCTTCGAGAACAAGAAATTTCGTAACTTTTCATCCCCCGACCAAAGTGCCCACGTCGAAGCCGGTCAAAATGTGGAAAGATTCTTCGCTTGCGACCTTTTAGTGCTCGACGATCTAGGGTGTGAACTCACCACAACTTACACCAATTCAGCCCTCTACGAGCTGGTCAACGAACGACTTGTGCGAGGACAACATACCGTCATCTCCTCCAACCTCGCCCCGAAAGAGCTCCCCTCTCGCTATTCAGTCCAGCTCCACTCCCGTGTCCTCGGCGAGTATGAATGTTTGCATTTTTTTGGTGATGATATTCGCTCCATCAAGAAAAACCTTTCTGTATAATTTTAACTTTATTAAACTTGAGGTAATCAAATGAAACAACAACAAGAACTTCGCTATCTCTCACTCCTCGCCAAGCAGTACCCCACTTTGCGTGCTGCCAGTACCGAAATGATCAACCTACAATCCATCCTAAATCTCCCCAAAGGAACCGAGCACTTTTTGTCCGATATCCACGGCGAGCACGAGGCATTTTTGCACATTCAAAACTCGGCTTCTGGTGTTGTCCGTGAAAAGATCGATTTTCTCTTCGATACCGAGATGACCTTGACCCAACGTGATATCCTATCCACCCTCATCTCCTATCCTGAAGAAAAGCTAGAGGAGATTGTCAAAACCACCGAGAATCTCTCGGAATGGTACCGTATCACCCTCCATCGTTTGATCAAGCTCTGCCGTTTGGTCGGGTCAAAATATACTCGCTCCAAAGTGCGCAAAGCCCTCCCTGCCGACTATGGCTATATCATTGACGAGCTCATTCACGTCGGAAGTGTAGACTCGGATAAACACGATTATTTCGAAAATATCATCTCCACCATCATCGCAATCGACCAAGCAAATGCCTTTGTCATCGCCGTTTGTAACACTATTAAAAGAATGTCGGTGGATCACCTTCATATTTTAGGGGACATCTACGACCGTGGCCCAGGTGCCGATATCATCATGGATTCCCTAATGAAGCACCATTCTGTCGATTTCCAGTGGGGCAACCACGATATTTTATGGATGGGTGCTGCAGCAGGCTCTCGCACTTTAGTTGCGACGGTTCTCGCAAACTCTATTCATTATAATAACCTCATCGGTATCGAATCGGGATACGGCATTTCTCTGCGCCCCTTAGCGCTCCTCGCAAAAGAGGTCTACCAAACCTGCGATACCCACCGTTTCAAGGTAAAATACCTCCAAACCAGCGAGAATGAAATCAGCAAAAAGGATAAAGAGCTCGCAGCCCAAATGCACAAGGCAATCACCATCATCCTCTTTAAATTAGAGGGACAGAAGATTTTGCGTTGCACCGAGTTTAACATGGGACACCGTCTCCTCCTCGATAAAATCAATTACGAAAACAAAACCATCACCATCGGCGATAAGGTCTATGCCCTAGAGGACACCGATTTCCCAACGGTCGACCCCGAAAACCCCTACGTCCTCACAGAAGAGGAAGAATCAGTGATCAATCGCTTGACCGACTACTTCCGTCGTAGCGAAAAGCTCCAAGCCCATGTACGACTACTCTATACAAAAGGTAGTTTATACAAAATCTTCAACGGAAACCTCCTCTTCCACGGCTGTGTCCCCCTTAACGAAGACGGCAGTTTCACTGAATTTTCCATCGGTTGCAAAAACCTCTCGGGACGTGCCTTCTTCGACCATGCCCAAACCCTAGCACGTCGTGCCTATTATGCCAAACCAGGCACGCCCGAGCGTCGTTTCGGACTTGATTTCCTCTGGTATCTCTGGACAGGGACAAATAGCCCCCTCTTCGGACGCACCCAGATGACCACCTTCGAGCGCCGACTCATCCTCGACGAAACTGCTTGGGTGGAAGAGAAAAACCACTATTATACCCATTATAATGATAGAGAAATGTGCGAGCGTATTTTAAAAGAGTTCGGTCTAGAAGGTCCAAACTGCCACATCATCAATGGGCATATGCCGGTGCGATCCTCACGAGGCGAATCTCCAGTCAAGGGTGGTGGTCGCCTCATTGTGATCGACGGTGGACTCTCCAAGGCTTATCAGCCCACAACTGGCATCGCAGGCTATACCTTAATTTTCAACTCCCACTGCCTCCGTCTGGTCTCGCACGAGGCATTCCAAGGAAAAAAACAGACCATCGCCAAAAACTCGGATATGGGTTCCTCCTCCGAGATCATCGAGCACGTCGCAAAACGTCTTAAAATTCAAGATACCGATGTGGGGGCCCGTCTCATTAGTCAGGTAAACGACCTCACAGCCCTCATCAAGGCGTACCAAAGTGGCGCCATCTCCGAGAGATCGGTGTAACGTTTTTTTGAGAAAATCTGTATTTTCCTCTTTACAATCCCCAAAAAATGTGATATACTGTCTTAGCTTGAAGTTCAAGCGACTTACCTTCGACTTTGTTTGTGGGATTTCACCGCCCCTTACACGGTTGACTGGTTTATTTTAGAAAGGTGGATTTATTATGATTCGCAAAGAAGACAAATCGGCTGTCATCACAGCCAACCGTACCCACGAGAGCGATACCGGCTCTGCCGAAGTTCAAATCGCTATCCTCACAGCTCGCATTGTTGAGCTCACCGACCATCTCCGTATTCACAAGCAAGACAACCACTCCCGTCGTGGTTTGCTTAAAATGGTTGGTAAACGTCGCAAAATGTTGGATTACCTCGCCAAAAAAGACATTGAGCGTTACCGTGCCCTCATCGCAAAACTTGGTATTCGTAAATAAAATGGCTTATGGGTGGCGCAGAAGATCTTCTGTGTCACCCGTTTTTTCCTTTTTACGAACTCAAAGCCCCTAACCTCACGCATTCTACCACATTTTTGAAGTCCTGTGGGATTTTTTAGCAGTTGAATATCTGCCCGAAATGCTTCACAAAGTCGGACAAGTATTCAAGTGCTAACACCCACAGGCAGAAAGAAGGACTATTATGTCAACCATTATCAAAAACGGCAAACCCAAGAACCACAAGGTCTACGAGATGGACCTCCAAGGACGTCCCCTCAAAATCGAGGTCGGCAAAATGGCAGAACTCGCAAACGCATCTGCGATGGTCACCTATGGTGATACTTCGGTCATGGTGGCAATCACAGCTGCCTCCCGTCCACGTGACGGAATCGACTTCTTCCCTATGTCTGTGGACTTCGAAGAAAAACTCTACGCAGTTGGACGGATCCCCGGTTCCTTCATGCGTCGTGAAGGTCGCCCCTCCCTCCCTGCTGTGCTTGCCAGTCGCTTAATCGATCGCCCTGTCCGTCCTCTCTTCCCAAGTGATTTCCGTAACGATGTTGCAATCACCTGTACCGTCATGACCATGGACTACGATTGCTCCCCTGAAGTCACCGCCATGATCGGTGTCTCTGCTTGTCTTGCTTATTCCGATATCCCTTGGAACGGTCCTATCGGTTGCTTGGAAGTGGGCTATGTCGACGGTCAAATCGTCCTAAACCCCAACCAAGAGCAAAAGGCAAACTCACGCATGGATGTCACTGTTGCAGCCACCCGTGAAAAGGTTGTCATGATCGAGGCTGGCGCCGACGAAATCCCTGATGAGATCATGTATGCAGGTATCGTCAAGGCACACGAAGAGATCGCTAAACAAGTGGACTTCATCAACACCATTGTCAAAGAAATCGGCAAAGATAAGATGGAATATCCTCATGCAGCCTTTAACCAAGAACTATTTGACGATATCGTCTCTGCCACCATGGACCAAGCCAAAGAGGCAATGGATACCGATGATAAAAATATCCGTGAAGAGCGCTGGACCCTTCTTGTGGATAAATGGCACGAGCTCTTCGCCGAGAAATACCCCGATATGGACCAATATCTCGACGAAATCACCTATAAATTCCAAAAGAAAATCGTCAAAGCATGGCTCCTTCAAGGTCACCGTGTTGACGGACGTCAAAGCAACGAGATCCGTCCTCTCTCGGCCGAGGTCGGTGTCCTCCCTCGTGTGCACGGTACTGGACTGTTCACTCGTGGTCAAACACAATGTCTCTCCATCTGTACCTTAAATACTCTCTCGGCTGCCCAAAAACTCGACACCATCTGGGAAGAGACCGAAGCTCGCTATATGCACCACTACAACTTCCCTGCCTACTCGGTGGGCGAAGCTCGTAACGCACGTTCCACCAACCGTCGTGAATACGGCCACGGTGCACTCGCCGAGCGTGCTCTCTCCTACGTCCTCCCCAAAACCGAGGAATTCCCCTACGCCATCCGAGTGGTCTCCGAGATCCTTTCCTCCAACGGTTCCACCTCTCAAGGCGCCATTTGTGGTTCCACTCTGGCTCTTATGGATGCCGGTGTCCCCATCAAAGCACCTGTTGCAGGTATCTCTTGTGGTCTGATCCAAGATGAAGACGGCTCTTTCCAAACCTTCATCGACATTCAAGGCGTGGAAGATTTCCACGGCGAGATGGACTTTAAGGTTGCAGGTACCAAAAATGGTATCACTGCCATCCAAATGGACCTCAAAAATGATGGTCTGACCCATGCAATCATCAAAGAAGCTCTCGATACCACCAAGGATGCTCGTTTCGCCATCTTAGATGAGATCATGCTCCCATGTATCAATGCCCCTCGCCAAGAGGTTTCGGAGTTTGCACCTAAAATGGTCAAAATCAAAATCGATACCGACCGTATCCGTGAAGTCATCGGAGCAGGTGGTAAGGTCATCCAAAAAATCTGCGCTGAATCCGGCGCTAAAGTGGATATCGAGGACGACGGCACCATCTATATCGCAGGTGTAGATAAGAGCTCCTGCGATATCGCAAAGAAAATGATCGAAACAATCGTCTTTGTCCCAGAAATCGGCTCTCTTTACTACGGTAAAGTGGTTCGTATCATGCAATTCGGCGCCTTTGTCGAGATTGCTCCTGGGAAAGACGGCATGGTTCATATCTCGAAACTCGCAGAACGTCGAGTGGAGAAGGTGGAAGACGTGGTCAACATCGGTGATATGATCTGGGTCAAGGTCATCGACATCGGTGCAAAAGGAATCGACCTCTCCTACCGTGATGCTCTTCGTGAGATTGACGAGAAGAAAAAGAACGGTGAAGTTGTCAAATAATCACTAAAAAAATCCCTTCCTCAATGAGGAAGGGATTTTCTTGTCTGAACGGGTTTGTGTTACACCTCTACAACGGTAACACTTGTGATCACCACATCGTTGATAGGTTTATCGCTCTTGGTTTCGGTGGTTGCGATGGCATCCACCACTTCCATCCCTGATGTCACCATGCCAAAAGCAGCATAACTACCATCGAGGGACGGATAATCTGCATGCATGATGAAAAATTGCGAGGATGCCGAGTCCATAGACTGGGAACGTGCCATAGAGAGCACTCCACGGGTGTGCTGGATGGGGTTTTCCACTCCGTTTGCGATGAATTCGCCCTTGATGGTGTTATCGGCGCCACCCATTCCGGTTCCTGTGGGGTCGCCACCTTGGATCATGAAATTCTCGATGACACGATGGAAAATAATCCCCTCGTAAAACCCACTGTTAGCAAGCGAGACGAAGTTCTCCACACTAATAGGGGCTGTTTCTCCATACAGTTCGAAGTGAATCTCTTGATCTTGGTTGATCACCATCACCCCAGTATGGGTGACTACATAGCTGGAATCTTCAGCAGGAGGGTCGGGGGTAATTTCAGGTGTAACCACCTCAGGCGTTGTCTCGGGACTTGTCTCAGGGGTGCTATCGGGTGGTGTTGTCGAACTTGCGCAAGCAGTCGTGAGCGCAATGAGCATAGCAAGTAAAATTGATTTCATAGGTTCCTCCAAAATAATCTAAAGTGTGTATGGAATAGTATATCCGATTTGCTGAAGAAAGTCAAGATTTTTATTGACAGATGGGGGAATTTAGTCTATAATGAATTTAGTCGACCTTAAGGAGGTAGCATTTTGAAAATTCTTCAATCATCCGAAAATTACCTTGAGACCATTTTTATCTTGCATCAACGTCAAGGTTCCGTGCGTTCCGTCGATATAGCGACAGAGCTTAACTTCTCGAAAGCCAGTGTTAGCGTAGCGATGAAACAGCTTCGTGAGAATAAATACATTACTATGGACGAGAATAGTTATATCTCTCTCCTCCCCAAAGGGTTAGAAATCGCTGAAAAAATGTATGAACGTCATGTCATTCTCTCGCAATTACTGGTCAAAATCGGTGTGGATGAAGAGGTCGCCTCAGAAGATGCTTGCAAGATCGAGCATGTCATCTCAAGCGAAACATTCTATGCTATCAAAAGTTTCTTAGCAAAAATGTAATCTAAACAATAAAACAGGGTAGTTCCAAACAAAATGGAACTACCCTGTTATTTTTTATGAAATAATTACTCTTCGTAATCGTCGTATTCCGAAGAAGCCATACGATCATAGAAGTGTTGTCTTCCAGAGTCGGTAAGTTCGATCAACCGATCCCAATAAGCGATAATAGCGCAGATGGCAGCGGCAGCAGCGAGGGCAAGAGCGATGATTTTGAGCACAAGTGTGGTGACTTTCATAATTATTTCCTCATTTCTGTGGTAATTTTGGTTGCTATATACAGTGTACCTCATTTCTCATTATTTTTCAAGGGCTTTTTGAAAAAAATCTGAAGTTCTTTTTCCCCTTTTTTCTCGTATACTGATAAGACGGATCTCCCACGTCGCTCTCGGTGCCAATCGTGGGATGAATTACCGATAGAAAGGGGTCATATCATTGAAAAAGGTTCACATTTTATGCATCCGAAAGGTCTGGTGGAGCACTGCCCTTGCCCTAGTCCTTGTCTTCTCCACCCTCTCCATAGCCACAAGTCCCACCGTCGTGGGTGCTCTAGCAGTCTCACGTCAACTTCCAATCTACTGCGTCGACACCGAGGAGAAAGTCCTCTCAATCTCCTTCGATGCAGCCTGGGGAAATGAAGATACCGAGCAGATCATCGAAATATTAGAGGAGTACGACGTCAAAGCCACCTTTTTCGTGGTAGGAGATTGGGTGGATCGCTTCCCAGACTCTGTCAAAGCACTCTTCGATGCAGGGCACGAGATCATGAACCACTCTAACGATCACGCACACTATCCAAAACTCTCTTCAGAAGAGATTATAGCCGACCTAACTGCCTGTAATGATAAAATAGAAGCTATCACAGGTGTGCGCCCCACCTTAGTACGTCTACCGTACGGTGATTACGACGATAAAGTCATTGTCGCCATTCGATCCCTTGGAATGGAACCCATTCAATGGGATGTAGATAGTTTAGATTGGAAGGATGTCACAGCCGAACAGATCTCTTCACGAGTTTTGGATAAATGTACCTCAGGGAGTATCGTTCTCTTTCATAATGCAGCCATCAATACTCCAGCAGCTCTCCCAACCATACTTGAGAGGCTTCTCACGGATGGATATACATTTTGTAAAATATCAGAAATAATCTACACAGAGGAATATACCATTGATCACACAGGAAAACAGTTCTTAGTTCTCCCTCAAGCAGAGGCAGAAAGCACGTAAATCGCTCTCTCCTCACTTCCATATTTTACCATTTACACCCAGTAAAACCGGATAAAACGGCTTGCACAATCTTCAAAATTGTGTAGCCGTTTTTTAATTTATGGAATGCCATCTTTTCACCAATTTTTTACCGTTTTCAATTGTCGGAAACTATTTTACTATATTATTTCTCCGTTTTCTTTTTTCGGAAGGCGTTTTTTAATTTATGGTCAACGATTTTTATTTCACGACCATTCAATTTTTCGAAGAACATTTCTAAGCTTGTCTGCATAAGCTAGTCCAGAAGCAAAAAAAGAACCCCACCCAAAGGTGAGGCTCTTGTGATTGTAGCTGATTAACGTTTAGAGAATTGAGGTGCACGACGGGCTGCTTTGAGTCCGTATTTCTTTCTTTCCTTCATTCTTGGGTCACGAGTAATGAAGCCAGCAGCCTTCAGGGCTGGGCGATACTCAGGATTGAGAAGTAGAAGTGCACGGGTGATTCCGTGACGAAGCGCACCGGCTTGTCCAGTCACACCACCACCAGAAACGGTAGCAACGATGTCCACTTTGCCAATCTCGCCAGAAGTGACGAGGGGTTGACGTGTGATCAATTTCAAGGTATCAAGACCGAAGTAATCGTCAATATCACGATTGTTGATGGTAATTTTACCGGTTCCACCTTCGAAGAGGTGCACACGAGCCACAGAGGATTTGCGTCGGCCAGTACCGTAGAAATAAGGTTTTTTACTTTTATACATAATGTGCTCCCTCCTTTATTGTCCTGCCCAGAGAACTGGGGACTGGGCGGCATGCTCGTGGGTACCATCACGGTAGATTTTCAAACGACCCATGGATTTGCTGCTCACGGAGTTGCGTGTCAGCATTCCTTTGACCGCCACTTGCATTGCAAGTTCAGGTTTGGTTTGCATCAAAGTACGGTATTTCACCTCTTTGAGGCCACCCACCCAACCAGAGTGACGACGGTAATACTTTTGATCAAGTTTTTTACCAGTGAGCACAGCTTGGTCAGCGTTGATAATGATGACGAAGTCGCCACAATCAGCATGAGGGGTAAACTCAGGTTTGTGTTTGCCACGAAGGATGGTAGCAGCTTGTGCAGCCGTTTTTCCGAGGGGCTTGTTCGCCGCGTCGAGAATGTACCATTTGCGTTCGATGTTGCTAGGATTTGCCATAAAGGTAGACATAACGGGACCTCCAATTTTATTTTATCTTCAAATTTAAGTTTGAACATTTTTGTTAACGACTCCTTTTTGAGCCGCTCTTGTATTATAGCCCTATTTCTATGCTCTGTCAATGCTTATTTCAAATATTTTTTGTTATCTCTCGAAATACTCTTAAATACTCTTATAATCTCTTCATTACTCTAGTATGCTCATTTTCTGTTTTGCTTTTTGAGAAGTTATTTTCAAACTATTTTTGTCTTATGTGTACACAAACGTACAACTTTACCCCTACCCCCACCATAGATGTAGGGGAATTTCTGTAGAAAGGAGGGGCGATCATGGAAGAGAGCAATCTCATCTCGCTCGAATACAGGGTCTCCACCTTAGAGGAAGACCGCAATCGAAATCACGACTCACATCGTGAAATCTACGCTCGTTTGCAATCAACCGAGCAATCCCAAGCCGTATCACAAGAGCGACATGAGCAAATCATCACTAGATTCGACACCATCACGAAGAAATTAGAGGAAATTTCCAGTCTACCAAGCAAGAGATGGAACGGACTCATCGATAAAATGCTATATGCCGTGGTGGGAATTCTGGTGGCATTTTTACTCGGAAGATTAGGCTTAACGTAATTAGGAGGATTTTATGGAATTATTTGGATTCACTGCCGTGGGAAGCATCACGGTGATCTCGTATCTTGTTGGTAAAGTGGTCAAGGCAAGTCCTTGGAACAACGACCAATACATTCCCATTGCCTGTGGTACTATGGGTGGTCTGCTCGGACTTCTCGGCTATGTTTCGGGCTCGACCGGTTTCCCAAGCGACCTTCTCAGTGCCATCGCCGTGGGCATCGTCTCAGGACTATCTGCCACTGGGGTGGATCAGATCTCAAAACAGCTCACACAAACCATCCAAACCAAATAGGGAGGTACCTATGGAATTTGACCAACTGATACTCACTGCCAACGATTGCTATAAAGCAGGCAGAACCATCACACCGATCGGGGTTTTCGTTCACTCAACCGGAGCCAATAACCCCAATATTTCACGTTACGTCCAACCGGTCGGAACCTCTGGAAACCACTGGAATCAGGGTGGTATCACCAAATGTGTCCACGGCTTTTTAGGATATGATGCCAAAGGAGAGGTGGGTTTCACCCAAACACTTCCTTGGAATCACCGTGGATGGCATGCAGGTGGTGCCGCCAACAACACTCATATTGGATTCGAGATTTGTGAAGACGACCTCTCGAACCGAGAGTATTTCGATCAAACCTACCAAAAGGCAGCGGAGGTGGTGGCATACCTCTGTATCGAATACGACTTCGATCCCCTAGCGCCAAACGTGATAATCAACCACGCCGAGGGCTATCAGTTAGGGGTCGCAAGTAACCATGCCGATACCGACCATTGGTGGGGCATCTACGGAAAAACTATGGACGACTTCCGAGTCGCTGTTCAAGAGGAGATGAAGATTATGAAGCAAGCAGAATTTAACCAACTTATGGCAGTCTGGCAGGCAACCCAAAATGCCTTAGAGCCAAGCGATTGGTCTCAAGAAGCACGTAAGTGGGCTGAAGATCAAGAAATCATCACAGGGAGTGGTGATGCAGGATTCCAATACAAACGAGATTGCACCCGTGAAGAACTGGTTCAAATTCTTTGGAAACAACGTTCCAAAGACTAACAACAAGGCGACCTTCCACCGTAATGGTTGGAAGGTCGCCCATTTTTATGTTTTTTTATGCTGTGCTAAGAGTTCTTGTTTGTTATCCCACAGTTTTTGCGAGAGATCGACATAGTAGTGATGAGGATTTTCGAATCGCTTTACCTCAGGCCATAGGGTATCAATTTCTCTAGCGCAATAGGCACGACTCTCTTCCAAGGTAGGTAGCTCATAGACCAATTCTCCATTACGGAAAATTTCTTTCAGGAGGGGTCTTAACTCATAATCAGTGTAGACCTTTCTCTTCCAAGTAGTGTCAGGATCAAATAGCTCGAGAGGTTTGGTGGCATCAACCTCTTCATCATGCAGACAGAGATAATCAGCCTCAGCTTTTCCACTCGCCTTCGAGAAAATACGATACGCCTTTTTAAAATGTGGGGTGATCACCTTGGCAGGATTTTCACTAATTTTAATTTTAGGAACGATCTTTCCCTCATTTTCCACTGCCACTAACTTATAAACCCCGCCAAAAACAGGCTCACTGCGTGATGTTATCAGTCTCTCGCCCACACCGAAGGAATTGATCTGGGCGCCTTGTTGAATGATATCACGAATGATATATTCATCCAATGCGTTAGAGGCAACAATTTTGCAATCCTCAAGCCCAGCTTGATCTAGCATCTCCCTTGCTTTGATGGATAGATAGGTCAAATCTCCTGAATCCAGACGAATCCCAAAATTTTTCATCTTACGATTTTTTAGCACCTTATGGAAGGAGGTGATTGCGTTGGGCACCCCTGATTTTAACACATCGTAGGTATCCACAAGTAACACAACATTATCATGATAAATATCGCAATAGGCATCAAATGCCTCTAATTCACTATCAAACATTTGCACCCACGAGTGGGCCATGGTACCCATCGCAGGGGCACCGTGATACTCGTCAGCCATGGTGCAACCAGTTCCGTGACAACCTGCGATGTAAGATGCTCTAGCTCCGAGCACTGCCGCCGAAGCCCCTTGCGCACGACGTGCGCCGAACTCCATGATGGTGCGTCCCTCAGCCGCTCTCACGATACGACTAGACTTGCTCGCCACCAAGGTTTGATGGTTGATGGCAAGGAGGAGATAGGTCTCGATAAATTGCGCCTCAATGGCATTGGATCGTACAATCAGGAGTGGTTCTTTGGGGAAAACAGGGGTTCCCTCCTCCACAGCCCACAGATCTCCAGTGAATCGAAATTCCTTGAGATGCTCTAGGAAATCATCTGAAAATATCTTTTTGTTCCTTAAAAACTCGATATCTTGGTCACTAAAGTGAAGGTTTTGGATATATTCCACTACTTGAGCAAGCCCAGCACAGATGGCAAACCCACCTTTATCTGGAACCGAGCGAAAAAAGAGTTCAAAATAGCAAATTTTCTCCCTCATTTCTGTCTGGTGATAGCCATTTGCCATGGTTAGCTGATAATAATCGCACAACATGGTCAAGTTTTCGTGTAAATTCATGATAAATACCTTTCGTTATAACCCGAGAAGCTGTGTCGCAATCCCGAAATAGATGAGTAGAGAGAGGGCATCCACCACCGTCGTGATAAGTGGTGCTGCCATCACAGCTGGGTCAATCCCCACTTTGTAAGCCAAGATGGGCATACTGCACCCCACTACTTTAGCGCAAAGCACTGTAAATGCAAGTGTAGCACACACCACGAGCGAGACCATAGGGGTCACGCTTTGATTGTGCAGGATCATGCTATCCACAATCGTGAGCTTAGCGTAATTTGCGATACTTAGCGCCAATCCACAAAGACATGCAACCCGAACCTCTTTCCAGATCACGATCCCTAGGTTTTTCACGGTCACTTCCCCAAGGGAGAGGGCACGAATCACAGCAACCGAGGATTGCGCCCCACTATTTCCCCCTGTCCCTGAAATCATAGGGATAAAGGCAGCGAGAATGGTAGTCGTGGCAAGAGCACTTTCAAAACTGGTAATAATCCAACCGGTCACAGTGGCAGATAGCATCAAAAGCATGAGCCACGGAATCCGAGTTTTGCAGGTTTCCAGCACAGAGGTACGCAAATAGGGCTTATCACTGGGTAGCATAGCCGCCATTTTATGAATATCTTCGGTGGTTTCCTCTTCTAACACGTCGATGATGTCATCCACTGTGATGATCCCCACCAGACGACCTTCGTTATCCACCACAGGGACCACGCCAAAGTTGTATTTTGCAAATAATTGCGCAACATCCTCTTTGTCATCGTGGGTGTATACTTTGCGTAGATTGGTCTCCATCAAATCTGCAATATTGTCATCTTCATCTGCGAGGAGTAGTTTCCTTACGGTCACCACCCCGAGCAAAGTGCGATTTTTCGTGACATAACAGGTATATACCGTCTCACTATCCAGTCCCACTTCACGAATCCGATGGAATGCAGTGGTCACGGTATCAGATAGTTTAAGCCCCACAAATTCCGTGGTCATTAGGGTACCAGCGCTATCTTTTGGGTAGTTAAGCAGTTGATTGATGGTATCTCTCGTGTCCTTATCGGTGTTTGAGAGGATACGTGTCACAACCGATGCAGGCATATCTTCGATCAAATCCACAGCGTCATCTAGGAAGAGTTCTTCTAGCACGGCTCGAAGTTCTTGATCTGTCAGGGCGTGAATGAGTTGTTCTTGATGATGGCTATCCTCTAAACAGGAAAAGACCGACGCAGCAAGTTCTTTGGGGAGAATGCGAAAAACAATGGCTTGTTCATCCTCAGGAACCATAGCGATAAATTCAGCAACATCCACCTCGTTCATCGAGGCAAGAAGGGGACGTAATTCCTTGAAATCACGTGCTTTGACCAGCTGCTCCAAATGGTCGTAATTTAATTCTTGACGCATTAACTCCCCCCTTTTCGATACTGTTACATTTTAACACATATACGAAAAAAAGGCAAGCTGAAAAAATGTCCAATCGAGGGGTTTTGTTTTGCTTGCATTTTCCTTGAAAATAAGGTATACTATTTCTATTCAAACCCTTTGATTTATGGATTACTTTAACTCTGTTCTCCAATGATTAGATCCTTATTATGAAGTTGATTTTTGATGATATTTTCCTCCTATATTCTCATCTTTCTCTCCTTAAATTAACTTATATCCTTTGAAACAAACAAGGATCACTCGGAACAGAATCATTACCTAATGTAATAATTATATAAATCAAAACTGAAAGGATACTCTATGAAATATATCTTATTCATCGGAGACGGCATGGCAGACCAAGCTGTAGCATCCCTCGGAGGAAAGACCCCTCTCCAAGCTGTCCCACTCCCCTTCATCGACTCTCTCGCAGAACGAGGCGAGGTCGTTGCAATCAAAAACTGTCCTCCCCACCTCCCTGCCGGAAGTGATACTGCAATTCTCTCCATCCTCGGCTACGATCCCTCAACCTACTACACAGGGCGTGCCCCCCTCGAAGCAGCAGCTTCTGGTATCCTCCTCGAAGATGGTGATGTCGCCTATCGCTGTAATCTCATCTCGGTGGAAGAAAAGCCAGGTCCCCTTTCCGAGAAAATCATCCACTCCCACTGTGGTCATTCTGTGGCAGGAGAGGACGCCCTCGAAATCATCAACGCACTCCTCTCCCATCCAGATTTCTCTCAAAAATGCACCGAACTGCAACTCACCATCCACCCTTCCCCCTCCTTTCGTCACATGACGGTGCAAAAGGGAGCCTCACTCGATAACATCGAGCTCGCCCCTCCACACGATCATCTAGGAGAATTGATGGCAGATATTCTCCCCAAAGGAAACCAAACTGCAGCCCAGCTCCTTGAACTCATGGAACTCGGCCACGAAATTTTAACCTCTCACCCTCTCACAGCTCAGCGTAGCGCCCAAGGCAAACCTACGGTCAATGGCATCTGGCTCTGGGCTGAAGGGACAGGGGTCTCCCTTCCATCTTTCGAGGAACGCTTCGGCCACACTGGTGCCATGATTTCAGCTGTTCCTCTCTGCCACGGTATTGCTCGACTCATCGGACTTGATGTCCTCATGGTCGAGGGGGCCACAGGGGAACTCGATACGAACTACCAAGGCAAGGTTGATGCAGCCCTCCAAGCACTGGAAACACACGACTTTGTCGCTATCCATGTAGAAGCTCCAGATGAATGTACCCATGCAGGTAATTTAGAAGAAAAGCTCGAAGCCATCTCTTTCTTAGAGTCTAAGGTCATGAGCCCACTTGTCCAACAATTAAAAAACGATGATTTCCGTCTCATCTTTCTCTCGGACCATCGCACCTTAATTTCCACTCGTGGGCATGACCATGGCTATGTCCCCTGCCTTGTCTATCAAAACAATCGTGACTTAAAAAGCAACTCCACGTTCGACGAGATAACAGCCCTACAGGGACGCACCTTCGAGAACGGCCACGAGACCTGCATGCCACTCCTATTCGATACCCCATTAAATTGATCGGAGGCTCCACTATGCCCCTCTTCACGCCAGCCGATATTCTCCTACCTAAGTGCGATCTATCAAAATGGTCGGTCATTGCTTGCGACCAATATACTGCCGAGCCCGACTATTGGATGGAAACCGAACAGGTTGTCGGGGATGCTCCTTCCAGTCTACGCCTCATCTTACCCGAAGCAACCCTATCCACCAAACCAGACGACCTCGACATCATGGAGGCCAATAATACCATGTCCCAGTATTTACGGGATGGAATTCTTGAAACCCACCCAAATGCGATGGTTTATATTGAACGAAAATTAAATAACGGTAAAATTCGTCGTGGGATTCTCGGTAAAATTGATCTCCAAGATTACGACTACCACGAGCACGCTAGCTCCCCTATTCGTGCCACCGAGGGAACAGTCGCAGCTCGCATCCCTCCACGGGTTGCCGTACGTAAAAATGCACCATGCGAGTTTCCCCATGTCATGCTCCTCGCTGACGATGTTCAAAATTTAATTTTCGACGAAATCGATACGGCTCATCTTCCCCTCCTCTACGATTTCCCTCTCATGCAAGAAGGGGGTTCCATCAAGGGATGGCTCCTCTCCGAACAGCACGTAGCCAAGGTAATGAAGGGTGTGGATACCCTCGCCGACCCCGAGTTTTTCTGTTCTCGCTACCAGCTAACCGAGGGAACCCCTCCCCTTCCCTTTGCCGTGGGAGATGGAAACCACTCCCTCGCAACTGCAAAGGAATGTTACGAGCGACAAAAGAAATTTCTCACACCAGACCAATGGGATCAAATTCCAGCTCGATATGCACTCGTTGAGCTAGTCAACCTACACGACCCAGGGCTCGACTTCGCCCCCATCCATCGTCTCCTATTCAACATCGACCCCGAGAAATTTTTAATGGATTTCAAACGATTCTTAAACCAACTCCCCTCCTCCCCACACAGCGCCCAAAGTTTCTACTTTACTTACGGTGGCATTTCAGGCCATTTCGACTGCAAAAACCCCACCCACACTTTAGCAGTCTCCACTTTACAAGCCTTCTTAGATCAATGGATCGAGCGTCACACCTCAGCTTCCATCGACTATATTCATGGAGATGAATCCCTTGTTGCACTATCGAAAAAACCAAATTGCCTTGGAATTTTTCTCCCCTCGCTTAAAAAGGATGAACTTTTCCCAACCGTCATAGCCAAAGGCCCCCTCCCTCGCAAATCCTTCTCCATGGGGGATGCTAATGATAAGCGCTTTTACCTCGAAGGGCGCAAAATCCGTTCTTAAGATTGGAGAAACACATGCTTTTCGATCACGCTCTCGCTAAAATCAACCTCACATTAGATATCATCCGTAAACGACCAGATGGGTATCACGATCTCAAAATGGTCATGCAGTCGGTCTCGCTCTATGATGGAGTAACCATCCAACCCTCCCCCAAAAACGAGGTTTTTGTCAAAAGTGGGCTGCATTTTCTTCCAACAGGCCGTAAAAACTTAGCTTCCAAAGCCGCTATCACCTTCTGGGAGGAGACCAATCTTCCCCCAGTGGGATTGGAAATCACACTCGATAAAAAAATTCCAGTGTGCGCCGGTCTAGCCGGTGGCAGTAGCGATGCCGCAGCCGTGCTCCGACTGCTCAACGACCAAGCCGGTTGTCCTCTCAGCCCCACCCAACTTGCGAAGGTAGCTGAAAAAGTGGGATCCGATGTCCCTTACTGCGTACTAGGTGGAACAGCCCTCGCCGAAGGAACAGGAAATATCCTCACTCCACTTCCACCACTCCCACCGTGCTATTTTGTTCTGTGCAAACCTGACTTCCCCATCTCAACTCCCACTCTTTTCGGCAAAATAGATCAGAAAAAGCTTCAATTTCACCCAGATACCACAGGTATGATGGAGGCAATCTCAGCCGGAGATCTCAATGGAATTGCCCATCGTCTCTATAATGTGTTCGAGCAAGCCCTACCTGCCAAACAGGCAACCATTATTGCCGATATCAAGGGGGTTATGATCGAAAATGGCGCTTTAGGTGCCTGTATGAGTGGCACAGGACCCACTGTTTTCGGATTATTTCAGGATGAAAGTTCAGCCAATTGCGCCACTGAGACCCTGTCCTCTACATACGATTCCGTTTTTTTGACCACCCCTGTATAAAATAATCAAACACCGTCTATACTTTTAGGACTAAGTTTAGACGGTGTTTTTGCCGTCAGAAGGACGGATTCCCATGAAATTATTTTATAATAAATTTTTACTAGCAGAAATTTCGCTTCTTGCCGGTGTCATCATCGCCTTTTCTTCCGTTTATTGGCTATCGGATGGTCAAGAGCAGCTTGCAGATGGTCTGATTCGCTTACATGTTGTGGCAAACTCCGATACCACTTTTGATCAAGATCTCAAACTAGTGGTACGTGACCAAGTGCTGCTCGCTGCCGAAGAACTCTATCCTGAAGGGGCAAGTTACGATGAAATTTCAACCATCTTGACCACGCAACTTCCCCATTTACAAGAGGTTGGACAGTCTGTAGCCGGGGAATATCCAGTCACGGCTGAACTGGTGGAATTATGGTTTCCCACAAAAGTGTATGAAAATTTCTCTCTTCCAGCCGGAATTTATACCGCCCTTCAGGTCACGATTGGCGAGGGAGAAGGGGAAAACTGGTGGTGTGTCGCTTACCCTCCTCTCTGCGTGGGGGCAGCCTCCATGACCTTGGAACAAGCAGTAGAGGCAGGAAGCTTCACTAACGCAGAATTGGATCTCATCACAGGAGAAGGATATGTTCTTAAGTTCAAATCCATCGAGCTCTTAGAAGAGGTCAAGCATTTTTTCTCAAAATAAAAAAAGGTATTTCTCTCACGAGAAATACCTTTTTTCCTATTTACTGAGGTAATTATTCAGTTCGGTTTGAGCGATACAGAAATTGAGAACCCCAAGTTGCAATAGCGAGAGCACCAAGAAAATCAAGGGGAAATTTCCTTCTGCTCTGTTCTCACGCTTGCGACAGAAATCCAATTTTTCGCCAATTTTGTAATGCCAATAAATGCCGTAAATCCCAAACGTGACGAAGGTGAGTAGCACCACCACTAACCCTCCTGGATCTGCAGCACCACAGATTTCGTTGACGTCATCATTGATGGTAATCATCCAAATAAAGGGATAAATCCCAAACGTAACGAAACACAGGACGACGCAAATGATGATATTTTTTTCTCATGCCATAATTTTACTCCTTTCAAAGTAGGTTGAAGTGTCTTAAATCCTTCAAATTGATAGATATTTCTAATTCCATCATAAGGTATCAGATTTATCTTTTGATTCGGTATTAAATCTTATAAAATACTCTATCATTGAGCCAATGTAGTTTAGCACATTATTTTAGCTTAAAATAGCACCGCAATCAGCAGAACTTACCAATTTAGCATAACGTGCGAGGTATCCAGTACTCACATTTGGTGGTTTGCACTGCCACACCGAGCGCCGAGCCGAGAGGATTGCGTCATCCACCTCGAGGGTAATGGAGTGATTTGGGATATCGATCACGATGGTATCCCCCTCTGCGACCAAACCGATCACACCACCAGAAGCAGCTTCGGGTGAGACGTGTCCAATGGCTGCCCCACGGGTCGCACCAGAGAAACGCCCGTCGGTGATCAGTGCCACGGTTTTATCCAATCCCATTCCAGCAATAGCAGAGGTTGGGTTTAGCATCTCACGCATCCCAGGTCCCCCACGAGGGCCTTCATAACGGATGACGATGATGTCCCCATCTTTAATTTTCCCATCATAGATGGCTGCAATGCAGTCCTCTTCACTGTCAAAGACACGAGCAGGGCCAGAATGGTTCATCATTTCAGGTGCCACTGCAGATTGCTTGACCACGCAACCCTTGGGTGCAAGGTTTCCGAGGAGGACGGCAATTCCACCAGATTTTGAATAAGGGTTATCCAGAGGGCGAATGATGTCGTGGTTTAGAATTTTTTTGCCTTTGATGTTCTCTGCCACGGTTTTACCTGTGCAGGTGATGATATCGGTGTGAAGGAGGTTATCTTTTGTAAGTTCTGCCATCACAGCATACACCCCTCCGGCACGATCAAGATCCTCCATATAAGAGTTTCCAGCCGGTGCAAGGTGGCAGAGGTTTGGAGTACTATCTGAAATATTATTAGCATTTTCTACAGATAGTTTAACGCCACATTCATGTGCAATGGCAGGCAAATGGAGCATTGTATTGGTAGAGCAGCCGAGCGCCATATCCACAGTTTCTGCATTATGGAATGCTTTTTCAGTCATAATATCACGAGGACGGATATTTTTCTCGACTAATTCCATCACTTTTGCTCCTGCTTCTTTTGCGAGACGAATACGAGCAGAGTAGACGGCAGGGATGGTTCCATTTCCTTGTAGTGCCATACCGATCGCTTCGGATAGGCAGTTCATCGAGTTTGCAGTGAACATACCCGAGCAAGAACCACAGGTGGGGCAAGCTGTTTGGGCGCATTCTTCGAGTTGCTCTTCGCTGATTTTCCCAGCATAGAAGGCGCCAACTGCCTCGAATGCTTGGGATAGACTGCCACGAGAGCCATCTTCCATGGTGCCGGCAAGCATTGGCCCACCAGAGACAAAGATGGTAGGGACATTGACACGAGCAGCTGCCATGAGGAGGCCGGGGACGTTTTTATCACAGTTTGGAATCATAACCAAGCCGTCGAATTGGTGAGCGAGTGCCATGGACTCGGTAGAGTCGGCAATCAGCTCTCTCGTTGCGAGGGAATATCGCAT
>JAWXUK010000013.1:0-23503 GCA_044432785.1 Eubacteriales bacterium
GGCGGCAGGGGAAGATGTCATAATAGGGAAATGGGATAGGATGATAAAAATGAGAGAAAAGGCTTAGAACTCGACGTAAAAGTTAGAATTTAAGGAAACGCTCGGGAAACCAACCCCTTAAGCGTCTCCACACGCTCGGGGTCGGATTCCGTAACCCCCTCCATCGGAAAGGGGAGGGAGAGTTCTTGATATTTCGTGGTACAAAGGGAACGAAAAGGGAGCAATTCCACTCGTTCCACGTTGGAATAGGGGGATAGGAGTGCTAAAAGTTTGGAAACATAGTCCTCGTGGTCCGTCAGGTCAGGGTAGAGGACATGTCTCACCCAGATGGGTTTCTCGTGACTTTGACAGAGCTCTAAAAAGCAGATCACTTGCTCGAAAATATCGGTTTTTGTGTGGGTTATGTACTCGGATTGTGATAAAAACTTCACATCGAGCAAAAACAGATCGGTGAGTGCGAGCAAATCCTCACTCGGAGTGATTGCACCACAAGTGTCGATACATGTGTGGATTTCATTCTCTTTTAGTTGTTTGAGCAGAGAAACCACGGTATTTTGTTGCAGAAGTGGTTCCCCCCCCGAAATGGTGACCCCACCTCCATTTTTATAGTAGGAGCGATAGCGCAACACTTTTTTCAAAAGAGAGTCCACCGAATGGGTCTCAAACTCTTCTCCTGTCCAGGTTTCAGGGTTGTGACAGTAGTCGCAACGTAGGGGGCAACCGTATAGGAAGATCACCGAGCGTAAGGAAGGTCCATCGCAACCACTCATGCTCAAAAAAGAGCTCACTTGTAGCGAATCCGACATGGCTATCTCATTTGATGGAAGGTGCGTGAGATGACCTCGGCTTGATGCGCCTTCGAGAGTTTATAGAAGTTAACGGCATATCCCGACACACGAACCGTCAAATTTGGGTACTTTTCGGGGTGTTCGTAGGCATCTTGTAGCACTTCTCGGTTTAATACGTTGACATTGAGATGGTGCGCCATCTGCCCAAAATATCCGTCCATCATGGTGACCAGATTTTCGTGACGCTCCACATCCGACTTCCCAAGTGCGTCAGGGACAATGGAAAAGGTGTTGGAAATGCCGTCTTTGCAGTAGTCGTAAGAGATTTTCGCCACCGAATTGAGGGAGGCTAAGGCCCCTTGTGTCTCACGGTTGTGCATGGGGTTTGCACCAGGAGCGAAGGGCTCGCCACCCTTACGGCCGTCAGGGGTTGAGCCTGTTTTCTTGCCATACATGACGTTGGATGTGATAGTGAGGAGGGATAGCGTGTGAATGGCGCCACGATAGGTGGGTGTTTTGACCAAATCTTCGTAGAAGAGTCGTGCTTGCTCCTGAGCAATGTCGTCCACACGGTCGTCATCGTTGCCATAACAGGGGAAATCTCCACTCACGTCATACTCTTGAATCAAGCCATCCTCATTGCGAATGGGCTTGACGGTGCCATAGCGAATGGCAGAGAGGGAGTCTGCCACCACGGAAAATCCAGCAATCCCAAACGCCATCAAACGGCGCACTTCGGGGTCATGGAGAGCCATTTGTGCCGCTTCATAGGCATATTTATCGTGCATACAGTGGATGACGTTCATGGTGTTGACATATAAATTGGTCAGCCAAGGACGATAGAAATTCATCCCCTCCATCAGCCAATCATAGTCCAAAACATCCCCCTTGAATGGCTCACGCACAGGACCAATTTGCTTGCCGGTTTTCTCGTCCTTTCCACCATTGAGAGCGAGGAGCATGAGTTTCGCAAGGTTGCAACGTGCTCCGAAAAATTGCATATCCTTCCCCACTTTCATGGCAGAAACACAGCAAGCTATGGAGTAATCCTGTCCAAAATCGGGTCGCATCACATCGTCATTTTCGTACTGAATGGCATCGGTATCGCAAGACACCTTTGCGCAGTATTTCTTGAAGGTCTCAGGGAGGTTGACCGACCACAGCACCGTTAAATTAGGTTCGGCACAGGTCCCTAAATTGTACAGACAATGTAGGATACGGAAGGAATTTTTGGTCACTAGGGGCTTACCGTCGAGGGTCATACCACCGATGCACTCGGTAATCCACATGGGATCCCCACCGAATAATTCGTTATATTCAGGGGTACGAAGGTGACGTGCAAGTCGCAGTTTGATGGTGAAATCATCCATCAATTCTTGTGCTTCCGACTCGGTGATGATGCCATTTTTCAGGTCGTGTTCCATGTAAATATCGAGGAAGGTGCTCACCCGTCCAAGGCTCATGGCAGCGCCATTTTGTGATTTTATCCCAGCCAAATAGCCAAAATAGAGCCATTGCACAGCCTCTTTAGCATTGGTAGCCGGCTTAGAGATATCAAAACCGTATGCTTGCGCCATCTCCTTGATCTCTTTTAGACCGTTGATTTGATGGTGCATTTCTTCGAGTTTTTGGATGGATTCCTGTTGTAAACCAAGTGCCATTTGCTCGGTTTGATAATGGGCACGATCAGAAATTCTCACCTCGAACAAGCGATCGATTCCGTAGAGGGCCACACGACGATAATCACCGATGATACGACCTCTACCATAGGCATCAGGAAGTCCAGTGAGCAATCCAGCCGAGCGAGCAGCACGCATTTCGGGGGTGTAGACCGAGAAAACCCCCTCGTTATGGGTGACACGATGGGAAAATTCCTGCTCCACCACAGGGTCGAGGTGTGCGCCGTATGCTTCGAGGGCATCTCGTGTCATTTTCAGTCCACCAAAAGGGTTGATGGGACGTTTGAGAGGTTCGTCGGTTTGCAGTCCCACGATGATGTCGAGCTCCTTGGAAACATACCCAGGTTCGAATGCGAGAACCCCTGCCACCACACGATTATCGGTGGCATAACAGCCTCCACGTTCTCGCTCGGTGACCAGTAATTCGTCCATCATTTCTCGCACTTTTTGGGTGCGCTTGGTGGGTTTTTCTAAAAAATTCTCATCCCCTTGATAGAGGGTGTAATTTGTTTCAATGAAATTTTCCACGTTGATTTCTACTTGCCAAATGCCTGCTTTGAATTGGTTCATGATTGCTCCTTTTGTGTTGCGAGTTTCTCGCTTGTGGGTACTGTAAATTGTTACCATTTAGGTAAAGCGTGCTCTGGAAACACTATATATAGTGTTGGAGCAAGTTAATTGTACTATACAATGTTGAGATTGTCAATACAAAAGATATAAAATAAATAACTTATTTTTCAGGAGGAATTTCTGGAAATTTCTGCCAATAAAAACAGATGAATTGACAGGGGAATTCCCCCCTATAAATTCATCTCGATATATTCCTTCGCCATTTTATAGGCATCAGAAAAACTAAATTCTATCACAATTCCCCCAGATTCCTGCACATAAATCATGTCGATGAGTGAGGTCACCACAGGGCGACTAAGACGCTGCAAATTACGATACTGACGAAATTCAGCCAGAAAAGGATTGGAACCATCCACCCCTTGCGCAAGCTCATCTAGTTGAATTTTCAGAGAGGACAAAGTCCCCTCTAACCGTTCGATCTCCCACTCAAATTCCGATTTCAAAGCAAGATAATCCTCATGAGAGAGGTCGCCATTTTTCCAGTCGGGGTAGAGCGAGCGCTTGAGCTTTTTCTTGTGCTCTATCTTGTTTTTTGTTTGTGAAATCGAGTGTATCAGTCGCTTGGAGACGCTATTTTGCACTCCTTCAAGGTTGATGGCTTCGATGACCTCATCCATCTCAACGGCGAGGGAAATTTGCTGCTGCAGCGCCACGAGGACAGCGTGTTCCAGTTTGTCTAAACGGATGCTGTGTTTCGAGCATCCACCCCTTTTTTTATAGGTAGAGCAGTAATAATACTCATATTCTCCATAACTTTGAGAAATTTTGCGATGATTCATGGCACGGCGACAGTCGACGCAACGAAGCAACCCAGAGAAGAGGTATTCCTTGTGGGTGGTGGGGGAGCCACGTCGATCACGAGCGAGCAAGTTTTGTGCTTGCTCGAAGATATGGTGTGGAATAATGGGCTCGTGGGTATCTTCCACCTCGATCCAGTCAGAGGGGGGAACCGACTCCGAGATGGGAAGCTTATAGCTTTTGATACGATTTCTACCTTGCACCATGGTGCCGGTATAGAGTTTATTTTTCAAAATACGTCGCACCGAGGAATCCGGCCACAATCCATCAAGCATCCCACTAGCAGGGTGATGATAGAGAAGCCCTTGAGATTTTTTATAGGCGCTTGGATTAAGAATCCCAAGCCCATTTAATTTCTTGGCAATCCCTAAAATACTAGTTCCTTCCAAAAACCAGCGATAAATATCACGCACCACCGAAGCAGCCTCCTCGTCTATGAGAAGTTTCCCTTTGCGCTCGGGATCTTTTCGATAGCCGTAGGAGGCGAAAGAGCCGATAAATTGCCCCTGTTTTCTCTTCAAATCAAGGGAAGAGCGCACTTTTTTCGAGATATCACGGGCATATTCGTCGTTAATGATATTCTTGACGGGAACCACTAAGGTATTCATATTTTGTGGTTGTTTGAAGCTATCTAACCCATCGTTTATGGCGATAAATCGCAGATTTAAGAGGGGGAATTCTCGCTCTAATTTCTCCCCTACACCAATGTAATTGCGCCCCAAACGGGAGAGATCCTTGACGATGATACAGTCGATGACACCCTTGCGAGCATCCTCCATCATGCGCAGAAAGTCGGGACGCTCGAAATTAGTCCCAGACCAACCATCGTCTTTGTAAACTTGTGGGAGATCCATGTCCTCTTGAGTGGTAACAAAATCCTCAAGCAAAACCTGCTGATTACGCACGCTATCGCTCTCTTCTTTGTCCCCATCCTCACGTGAGAGACGAATGTAGAGGGCAGGACGCCACAGCTTATGGTGTGTTTTTTCTAAAAATTTACTGGTTCTCGCCACAAAGCTCCCTCCTCTCGTTTAGTCTACAATTCCAGCTTATTTTGGCAGAGTGCGATGACCTTTTCTTGTAGAGTAGGGGCCTCGGATTGATAGCGAAGTTCCACAGCCACCCCCTCCACATCCAAGTGATAGGGGTCGGCTACCTCAGCGAGATAGGTCGCAATTTTCTGGGAAACTGGTGTGTGATTATCCATCATGATCACTCCTTTTCGGGGTTAGTATGTCCGAAATGGGGAAAAGTCAAACAAAAACAAGGGTGAGTTCTTGCCATTTCAGGAAAAGTATGGTAAAATAGAAGCAAAGATAGAATTTAGGCATATTTGACCAAAACCGAAGAAATAGAAGGGGGATTGCAAAAATGCACGCAAAAGATGAGATTTTACGTCCAGTTTTCATAGAAAAAGACTCTGATGGCGAAAAAGATATCGCAGAATTAGAAAAAATCATGCAAAAAGCACCACAAAGTGAAAAAACTCGACTAGAAAAACAAATTGCCAACACCAAACGAGGGATCACAGGGGAAAATAATATCATTTTCGAGCTTAAAAACTGTGATATCCCCATGGTTTGTATTCATAATTTATACCTCGTCCATGAGGATATTTCTGCGCAAATCGACTTTGTTTTTGTGATGCGTGACAAGGTTTATGTTGTTGAGAGCAAGAATTTGTATGGAGAAATAGAGGTCAACGAACGAGGAGAATTTCATCGTATTGTAAACGGAAATCAGACCAGAATGTATTCCCCAGTCACCCAGTGTCAGCATCATTTGCAACTCATGATAAGACTGAGAGAAAGCATCGGTAACGAGGAATATATACGGTTATTTACAGAGAAATATTATGATAATAACATTTTTCCACTCATAGTCATCTCAAACTCTTCGTGCAAACTTAATTTGAGCAAGGCTCCCAAAGAAATTGCAGATATTATCATTCATTCCGACCAATTAGCGAAATATATCATGGAACACGACAATAAAAATGATTATATCACCCAACGAGCCATGGAAAACTTCGCAAATTTCTACAGCACCTACCACAAGGAAAATCCACGAGCTTACATGAACCCCTACCGCAAATTACTCGAAGAAACAAAGAAACCTTCTCCACCCCAAAAATCCACACCAGAGCCAAAAGCACCTACACAACCCCCAGAAACCACAACCCCAGTTTGCAAAAAATGTGGTGCGCCTATGGTGGTAAGAGCTTCAAAAGAAGGCAAATACGCAGGGGTGAAATTCTACGGTTGCAGTACCTACCCCAAGTGCAAATACAGTGATTTCAGCAAGGAAACAACCGATTTTCTAAATAAAAATTCGCCATAAATAGCATTTATTTTGTAGGAGGAACTCGAATGAAATCTCAACTTGCCATCGGTGTCATCATCACGGTCATCGGTGTTGTGTTAGTCTTTGCGCAAAATCCAGGAGCCTATCTCGTGCTAGGGATAGGAGTGGGCTTTTTAGTAGCCACCGGATTCTCGGAGAAAAATGCTCAAATACTTGAAAATATGTTAAAAAATATCGATCTCATCTGGTTTCGTATCTCAGAACTGATTTCGCTAGGTCTGATTTTCCTCGACGGATTTACGGAAATAGGCGTGATTGCCCTCATATCCCTCATTTGCGTAGAGATCTATTGCAAAAAAGGAAAATCGAAAGAGGAATAATCCTCAAATATAAGGAGAAATTATGGAGATCATCCCAAAACGTCCCTATCGCCATTTTAAAGGCAAATTATACTACGTTCACGATGTGGTTACCCATACAGAAACACGTGAACTTTTGGTCTCATACCAAGCATTATACCCACCTTATGGAATGTTTGTGCGACCCCTCGCCATGTTTCAAGAGGAGATCGACCCCAAACGAGAGGGAAACCAGTCGGGCCAATCATGGAGGTTCGAGCTTTACGAGGGGTAAGGTCGAATTACCTAATTTTGATGGAAATTAGCTGCCATTTTTTGGCTGTTTTATTCGTTGCTCAGGTGGGAAAAAAGCAGATAATCCATTGTTTTTTCAATGAGTTTATGGTATACTGTTTGATAGATTATTTCAACCCCCTGAAAATCGTGAAATATACTTTGCTTGAAAAAGTCAAAGTCTCGTACGAAACCCATACCCAAATTTTAAATATTATTTGAAAACTGGAGTGTTAACATGGACAAGGTAGAAAAAAAAGTGAGCGATAAAGTATGGCATAGGTTTGCAAGTGTGAAATTATGGCATAAATTTTATGGTTTTAGTGGAGCATTGATTGTATCCATTCTGTTCATTGGCGTGGTATCCATCATCATCATGGAAGAGCTAAATAGCGGCACCACTGATGTTTCTGAGGATTGGATGCCCTCTGTCATTGTCGCTGAAGAGCTCAACACAGCCACTTCAGATTTTAGAATCGCAGAGATTAGCCATGTGGTCTCGCAAGATAAAGGTACCATGGAGACCCATGAAATCACGCTTAAAACCATCAGTAACGAAATAGATAAGATGTTTTTAGAGTATGAAAAAAGTCTCATCACAAACCCAGAGGACGCATCTTTGATCGCACAGGCGCACACCTTGTGGGAAGAGTACTTGGTCATCCACGAGGATATGATCACCCACAGTCGAGATAACGACACAGAAGCCGCTATGAACATCATGTCCAACGAGTCAGAACGTCTCTTCGTTAAGGTATCCAACGTATTTTTAGAGTTAGTGGAATTCAATAAAGAGGGCGCCGACCAAGCAAGCCTGACAGGGGACAGCATTTTCGTTAGTTCTATTGCCGTGATTGGAGCAGTTTTTGCACTTTCTTTCTTCATTTTCTACATGTTTAGAAGTTTGATGCTTGATGTGGAAGCCACCCAAGCAAAACTGGAAATTGCGCACGAAGAGGCACTCCTCTCCTCGCAAGCAAAAAGCAACTTCCTCGCCAATATGAGCCATGAAATCCGAACCCCAATGAACGCAATTTCAGGCATGACCGATATTATTCTGCGTGAGACCACAGATAGTGATGTGAGCGAGTATGCAAACGCCATCAAACGTGCTTGCGACAGTCTGCTCTCGATCATCAACGACGTTCTCGATATCTCGAAGATTGAATCGGGCAAACTAGAAATTGTCGAGTCGGAATATACCCTTTCCACCGTGCTAAGCGATGTTTTGACCATCGCAACCAACCGTATCGAGCACAAAAACCTCATGTTTATCACGGATTTTCAGCATGATATTCCAGATAATCTCATCGGTGATGAGGTTCGCATCAAGCAAATTATGGTCAATATCCTCAATAATGCCATCAAATTCACCCACGACGGGCATGTCGCCTTCCATATTCATGGCTCTGTCGAGGGCAACAATCTCCAACTAAAAATCGCTGTTTCAGATACAGGGGTGGGCATTAGCAAAGAGGACATGGATAAATTATTCGTGGAATTTGAACGTGTTAACACCAAGAAAAACCGTGCCATCGAGGGAACAGGTTTAGGCCTTGCCATCTCGAAACGTTTGAGCGAAATGATGGGAGGAACCATCGAAGTAGAGAGCGAACTAGGCAGAGGGACCACTTTTAGCGTCATCATTAATCAAAGATTCGAGGATTCCACCCCCATGGCACAAGTGGAGGAGAAAAAATCCGTCTTAATCTTCGAGTCTCGTGAACTATACCTTCAATCTATCGCAGATGCGTGTAAACAGCTATCCCTCGATCAAGTGGTGTGCTGTTCCTCTCAATCAGAACTGAATGAATCATTGGGTACAGCAAAATTCGATTACATATTTGCTTCGGCAATGTATCACAATAAATTGCAAGAAATTGTGAAAAAACAAAATTTAGAGACGAAAATCGTATTATTAGCTGATAATGCAGATATCAAAATGAAATACGACCACACCACAATCCTCCTCCCAGCTCACACAATTTCCATCGCAAACGTGTTAAATGGGAAGACCATGGTGGGTGTAAATAACCAGAATCATACCCAGTTTGTAGCACCAAACAGTCATATTTTAGTGGTTGACGACAACCTCGTCAATGTCAAGGTGGCGCAAGGATTGCTCAAGCCTTATCTCTGCAAAATTGACACAGCAGAAAATGGGCAGGAAGCCGTTAACAAAATCAGAAAAAATCACTATGACATGGTATTTATGGATCATATGATGCCCATTATGGACGGAATTGATGCCACTATTGCAGTCCGTGGAACAGAAGGGGACTATTTCCAATCACTCCCCATCGTCGCTTTGACCGCCAATGCCTTGGTAGGAACTGAGGAAATGTTCCTCAAAGAAGGAATGAATGATTTCTTAGCAAAACCCATTAAATTAGAGGCATTAAACGAAGTGCTTGCCAAGTGGCTGCCAAAAGAGATGCAAATGCCACTCGAAGACTTTAATACAACCCAAAATTCCAGCGAAAATCGGAGTATAGAAGATCCAGGGAAATCCACCTCTCGTCTTGCGATAGACAAGGTTGATACAGAGCTTGGCATCAAAAGAATTGGTGGAGATTTCGAGTCGTATATTACAATTCTCGACTTATTTTATAAAGATGGTGTCAAACGTATCTCAATCTTACAAGATTATTTGGATGCAAAGCATTATCAGGAGTATAAAGTGGAGGTTCATGCCTTGAAGAGCGCTTGTGCTTCAGTGGGTGCGACCGGAGTATCCACAAAAGCCCAAAAACTCGAAGAGGCATGTAACGGTGAAAATTTCTCCTATGTCGATCAGAATTCACCTGAATTTGTGCAAGAATTTAAGGAATTACTCGAAAATATTCAAAATGCTCTTTCAGAAATGATTGTCGAGGGAGAGCCAAGTGACAAAGATCACGGTGACGAAACCTTATATAAAGAAAGTTTGCACAAATTAAAAGAAGCACTCGACGATGTGGATATTAATTCCTGCAACGAAATCTTAACGAAACTATCGGAATATCAATGGTCAAAGACCATTCAAGACCATATTTCACAAATAAAAGATAATGTTTCAGTGTACGAATATGATGAAGCCATTGAATTTATCGAAGCCATTCTAGGTAAATAAAAAAATGAACCACTCATGAGTGGTTCATTTTTTTGTCGAATTAGCTAGGCTTTCGTGGGTTTTGATGAAATTCGATAAACTCTTGCGCTGTTAAGAAAACCTGGTCATAGCCGATGCAACCCCCTAATTTTGTGACGCAAGGTTGCTCTAAATGTGCTTTTTCAAGCACTTCTTTTTGCGCAAAAACAGCTCTTGCTGTATCGTCTAGCAACACAGATCCCTGTGAGAAAACAATGACACGTTCGAAGTTTTCAGCAACAAATTCCATATCGTGTAAAATTGAAATAACAAGTTTTCCTTGTCCAGTTAGCTCTCGCATGATCTTTGCAATGAGCTCTTTTCCGTGAAAATCTTGGGCAATTGTGGGTTCGTCAAAAATAACAACCTGAGGATTCATGGCTATAATAGAAGCAATTGAAACAAGTTTTCGTGCAGAAAGCCCCAAATCATAAGGATTAGTGGTCAAATTCTTGCTCAGTCCCACTAATGTTAGGGCATCTATTGAGCGCTTCTCTGCCTCTTGTTTAGACATACCAATTTGCAGAGGGCCAAACATCACTTCACTCTTCACATTATTTCCGAAGATTTGATCATTAGGATTTTGGAAAATAAGACCAATATCCTTCGCTAGGGTAGCAACCGAGAGGGAGGAAATATCGGTTTCTTGATAGAAAATTGACCCAGAAGTTGGGCGCAATAGCCCTTTTAATAGCTTTACAAAAGTGGTTTTTCCAGCACCATTTTGACCGATGATTGCTGTTGGTTTTGTGTCAAAAGTTAGGTTGATTCCTCGTAAAATCTCACTTCGATCTTCATACGAAAAATTCAAATCTTGTATCAATAATAGACTCATAATCCCTCCGAAAGAAAGAGTGTTTTAGCCTCTTCTAGTGTCACAGGATAGTGTTCACCCTTTTTTAAATTCAGTTCTTTGCAAATTTGCGTATAAATAGGGGAAGAGATCCCAATTTCTTCAAGATTAGAGGTAGAAAAGATCTTTTTTGGGGAGTCGAATCCGGCAAGTTTCCCCTCGTTTAGCACAATGATTTTATCACAATAGGAGGCAATCTTCTCGATTTTATGCTCAGCAATGATGACGGTAATCCCTTGAGAACTCAGGGTTCTGATCGCCTCGAAGACCTCTTCGCATCCTTGTGGGTCAAGCTGGGAAGTGGGTTCATCTAAAATCAGAACCTGTGGTTGCATGGCTAACACACTAGCGATTGCAACCCGTTGCATCTCTCCTCCAGATAGGTCGAAAGGAGAGCGATCTTTACATTTTTCGATGTTTAAAAGGTTCAAACAGTGATCTATACGAGATCGCATTTCCTCCCGCTCCACGCCGAAATTTTCAAGGCCGAACGCAATTTCTTCGTAAACAGTATCCTTTGCACCGGTCAGTTGGTTAAATGGATTTTGGAAAACGAGTCCCACGGTTTGACATAAATCATCCACAGATACCTCTGTCACAACTACGTCGTTGACCTTGACCTCACCAGCATATTTTCCTTTGTAGAAGTTCGGAACGATACCGAGCAATGCTTGACAAAAAGTGCTCTTACCAGAGCCGTTTTTTCCAATTAACCCAATAAACTCGCCAGATTTTATCTCTAAGCTGATATCATCTAGTGCATTTATCTCTGTGTTCGGATAACGATATTTCAGGTGGTTGATTGTTAGGAAAGCCACATCAAAATCCTCCAAATAATTGCACCAAGCAAAGTCAATAGCAATAAAATCCTCACAAAATAATTTGCAGGATTTCCTTGAAATTCATTGAGAAATGATTTTTTATTACGAGAATTAAATCCACGCACCTCTAATGCGATGGTACGCTCTTTTGTGTCCATAAATGAGCTCATAATGACGGGGGAGAGAAGGGGTAAAAATGCTTTTGCACGGACAAAAAGGTTCCCCTCTGTCTCCATTCCACGACTTCTTTGCGCATCTGTAATTATGCTCATTCTTTCGGTCATTTGTGGAATTAGAAGAAAAAGAGAGGCGAAAACATACCCTAAACGTGGAGACATACCATTTTTCACCAAACTATCCGAGATATCAGAAGGTTTTGTGGTCAAAATCAAGGTACACACACTGAAAATAATGTTCAAAATATTAAGGGAGATATGGAGCCCGAATGTGAGTCCCTCGAGATAAAATGGAACCCCTCCAACTTCAAATAAAACAGAGCTATTACCGATGAAGAAAAGTCCCTGCACTAAAAAAATAGTGGTAGCAATAAAACCAGAAATACAGAGAGCAGGAACCGATTGACGAAATACTTTTGAGCCAATTAAAAGGAAAATACTCACCAGAATAAATACAACTTTTACCATTAAAAGATTTGAAATCGCAGGAACTAGTAACGCAGTAATAATGTATAATCCTTTGTTTCCAGGGGTCAATCCATTCAAAAAAGAGTGCTTATTCTCATATAAACTAATGCTTTGCATAGGGTCACCCTCTTTCTATTTTTTAAAAATCAGAGGTAACTTCCTCGTCATTTTTATAGATGGATTTAAGGCTATGGGGCATATTTTTATAAAGAAGAACCGTGATGATACAGACCATTAATTTATCAGGAATATCCACAATTGCCTCATCAACAAAGGCTGCAATCCATGGATGAGAACCGTTGGCAACCAAGAAGGTATAGGCAGCATCCCCCCAAAAATTCCCACTCATACCACCCCATAAAAGGATGTTGATAGGGGTGGAAACAACAATAGAAACCAGTCCAGCAAGAATACCGGTGATGGTCCCTCCAATCAATGTATCCATTTTCCCTTTATGTGCTAAATAACCCACTAAAAAACCAATTCCAGCTTGGGTTGTGGTGTAATAGATGGAAATTGGATTGCTTGTGGCAGCAATTAAAATATTATTCACAATGCCAGACAAAGCGCCAACAACCGGACCACCCAGACATGCAGCAAGACAAGTCCCGATGCAATCAATCCACAGGGGAAGTTTTAGCATTGTAGCAAATAGAGCTCCGATATAATTCACGCCAACTGCGACCGGGATGAGTACCAAAGATGCTGAATTTAATTGCATAGTCCATAAGTTTGCTTTTTTCATGTATAGTTTCTCCTCTGATTTATCAAGTGAAGATGATAAAATAATAGTACCATAAATGGAGAAAAATGTCAATTGAATTATTTGACTTTTTGGTTGTTTACAATGGATGAAGCAAGACGGAATGTGTTAAGAAATACCACCCCTTTATCACAATGGAAAATCATCGTAAAAAAGGGGCGGTATTCTGAACGTTAGACAAATATGAGTGGGGTTTTAGCGAGTTTAGGAACCCACTATTTCGTGTGAAACCACCTCATAACCAGCCTCGGTAACAGCAGTCTTCAAGCTCTCGAGCAGGGCTCCGTCCCCTTCAATACAGGCTTTTTTGCCCTCAAGGTCGACGGATATATTGCTCGCTCCCTCAACTGCGCTCAGTGCTTTGTTGACGTGATTGACGCAGTGTGCGCACATCATGCCCTCGATGTTTAATGTGATCATTTTTGGTAACTCCTTTTCGATATTTTTTTGGATAGTTTCCGGGGGATTCTGATTGTTGCTTTTTCCATTTTCTCCCTTAAAATTGCGTAATCGCAGTGCATTGCTTACGACGAATAAACTGCTAAAACTCATCGCAACTGCACCAAACATAGGGGTGAGTTTCATGCCAAAAGGAAGATAAAATAATCCAGCTGCAAGAGGAATTCCCAAGCAGTTATAGAAAAAAGCCCAAAAAAGATTCTGCTTAATATTCGCTATTACTTTTTTACTCAATGAAATGGCGGTTACAACCGAATTTAAGTCCCCATGCATCAAAATCATATCGCCACTTTCCATAGCAATATCGGTACCATTTGCCATAGAAATACCAACATCGGCTCGAATAAGGGCAGGTGCATCGTTGATTCCATCCCCAACCATCGCAACTTTTTTGCCCTGTTCTTGATATTTTCGCACGATGCTCTCTTTTTCTTGAGGAAGGACTTCTGCGATAATTTCAGTAAGATCTAGATTTTTTCCCATATATTGCGCCGTTTTTTTGTTATCACCGGTCACCATGAGTACATCTAAGCCGAGATATCGCAACTTTTTGATTGCCTCGGCACTGCCATCTTTGATTTTATCTGCAACAGCAATGACACCGAGAAGCACCCCACCTTTAGCGAAGAGAAGGGGAGCTTTTCCCTCCTCGGCAAGTGTATCGATTCGGGACTGATAAGGGGAGATATCCACGGAAAACTCCTTCATAAGAGCCTCATTACCACCAAAATAGGGGACTCCATCCATCATTCCAGTGACTCCACGCCCTAAAATTGCCGAAAAATCGGTAAGTTCGAGCTCCTCGATAGATTGGGATAAACCATATTCATAAATAGCGAGTCCTAAGGGATGTTCACTCTGTTTCTCTAAACTAATTGCGACCTGCAATAGATCTTTTTCGGTTCCGTAAAAAGGTAATATATCTATTACTTGTGGTTTTCCTTGGGTAATTGTCCCTGTTTTATCTAAAATAATGGTGTCAACCTTGTGAGCCGTTTCCAGTGCTTCACCAGATTTTACCAAAATGCCATATTCTGCTCCTTTTCCAGTCCCCACCATGATGGCAACAGGTGTGGCAAGCCCTAAAGCGCAAGGACATGAGATCACTAATACCGTGATGGCAAAGGACAAACTATCCTCAAAAGGGAATCCCATACAGAGCCAAACGAGTGCAGTTAAAAGCGAAATTCCGATGACAACAGGGACGAAAATCCCAGAAATTTGATCGGCTAGTTTGGCGATAGGTGCTTTTGTGCTGGATGCTTCCTCGACGAGTGCCACGATTTTGGAAAACATGGTATCGCTACCTACTTTGGTGCTTTCCACTTTTAAGAATCCATTTTGGTTGATTGTGGTACCAATCACAGTATCTCCGACATTTTTTTCCACAGGAATACTCTCCCCTGTGATGGCAGACTGATCCACAAAGGTGTTTCCAGATAAAATCACCCCATCCACAGGAATGGCTGCACCTGGTTTCACAAGGACAATATCTCCTACTTGCAGAGCATCGCAAGGCTTTTCAACTTGAGCACCATTGACCTCGACAATAGCGATTTTAGGGGCTAAATCCATCAATTTTCGCAGTGCTTCACTGGTTTTACCTTTGCTTTTTTCTTCGAAAAATTTCCCCAAGGTGATTAAGGATAATATGGTGGCACAGGACTCGAAATAGAGGTCCATGTGATAGCGCTCCACCAGCGCCATATCAGAAATTCCAAGCCCATACCCGATACGATAAATGGCGAAAATTCCATAAATTAAGGCAGCAGAAGAACCGATGGCAATGAGACTATCCATGTTAGCACTTCTATGGGCTAAGGCAGAAAAACCTTTAATAAAGTAGTGTCGATTCACATAACAGATGGGTAATGTGAGAAAAAACTGTGAAAATGCAAATCCGACAGCATTCTCAAGCCCCATCAAAAATGAAGGGAGGGGCACCCCTATCATATGACCCATCGAGAGATACATGAGGGGGATCAAACAGGCGAAGGAAATCTGCAATCGAAGGGAAAAACTCTCGCTATCTTCGTGCTTTGGTGGTGGTTGATTTTGGACTTCCTTTTGCGTAGTATTTTCCTGAATACTAGCGCCGTATCCAGATTTTTCTACGGCAGAAATGATGTCATTGACAGAGAGATCCCCCTCTTGATAGGTGACCGACATTGAATTTGTCAATAAATTGACGGATAAATGATCGATTCCAGCCAGCTTTCCGACCGATTTTTCGATCCTTGCACTGCAAGCAGAGCAAGACATGCCTGTGAGATTGAATTTTTGGGTCATTTGTTACCTCTTTCGATGCGATTTGCCGAATGATTTGAAATTTCTCTAATCAGTTAGAAATTATTTTTTTTGAAGAATAGGAGTTTGTTTCTAAATTCTAAGGTTTAGTTCAAACTAACACAATTTTAACATGAAATGCGCATTGTGTCAATAGAATGAAAACTAAGTAACAGAAAAAACAATGGTTTCCATCATAAATCATTGCGAGCTAGATAAGATGATAAGGAGAAAAGAGGGGAAAAGAATGTCGAAAAGTGAGATCATGGATGAAAGAAATCAATGGTTGGGAAAAATAATGATAGCTTTTACTTGACTTTAGGGAGTTGAAGTGGTAAGATATACTTTGTTAGTAAATGCTAACAAACTTATTATAATTTTGAAATGAGGAATATCAATATGAAAAATGCAATTGTGTACAGCAGTGCAAGTGGAAACACAGAAAAACTAGCAGAAGCCATCAAAAATAAAGTGGGGGACGTCATTTACTGTGGTAAAGTGGACGATGCTGCGCTGGAAGCCGATGTGATTTACGTTGGATTTTGGGCAATGAAATTCACCTGTGGACCTGATATCCAAGGATTTTTAGAAAAATTACAAGGGAAAAAGATTTTCCTCTTTGGAACAGCTGGTTATGATGATACAGAGGAATACTTCAAGTCTATTTTAGATGCAGCCAAAGGAAATATCCCAGCATCCAACACAGTGATTGGTGAATATATGTGTATGGGCAAAGTTTCCGAGGCAAAACAAAAGTCCATCAAAGAAATGGATGAAGCGAAATTCAATGGCATGAAAGCCAAACTAGACAAGGCAGAAAGTCATCCAAATCAAGATGATTTGACCAAATTGACAAGTTTAATTTAATGCTATGACGCAACAGATCACTCAGATCTGTTGCGTTATTTTTTCCACATAGTTACGGGATGTTCACTCTTGTTCCAAGATCCATCACGACGAAAAAATAGGTCCATTGACAGAGTTCTCGACACAAAAGGCGTTGACCTTAGTATCTGTTCTATGGTATACTTTATTCTCAAATATCAGTGAAGAATGATGGGGAGGAAACCTGTGTTAGCATGAATGTAATTGAAATAATACTTTTGGCGATTTCCCTCTCTATGGATGCCTTTGCTGTGTCGATTTGCCGTGGACTTGCCCTGAAACAGTGCAAAACGAGGGACATGGTGACGGTAGGGCTATATTTCGGCGTTTTTCAGTGGCTGATGCCCTTGGGAGGCTATTCCTTAGGGATGCAATTTGAAACCTTTATCTTGGCTGTGGATAATATCATCCCACCTGTGATTTTAAGTATCATAGGGGGCAATATGGTCAGAAATGCCCTAGAAAAAGAAGATGAATCCCATAAAAATGAGGAAAATCATCTACCTAGCACGAAAATTATGCTCGGCTTGGCAATTGCCACAAGCATAGACGCATTTGCAGTGGGTGTGACCTTTATTCCGCTGAAGGTTGCTGCTCTACCTACCTCGATTTTCATCGGTTGCACCACATTTCTCTGCTCTGCCATCGGCGTGAAAATAGGACATCTATTCGGACTGAAATACAAGTCGAAAGCCGAATTTGTAGGTGGTTTTGTGCTCATTTTAATAGCGATAAAGATATTTTTTCAGTGATACTTCCTTTGAAAAAACTTGACAAATTACACCACGAGTTTTATACTAAACAATATCAATGAAGTAATAATTGAATGGATAGGAGGTGTTTTAATGCTTGACCAATGCGACGTCATCTGCGACGGGAATCACGAACATACAACCTTTGCACAATTAGAAAAATCCCTTCCCACAGAACAGTCCACTGAAAATTTGGCAGATTTCTTCAAGGTTTTCGGGGATAAGACAAGAATTCGCATTCTATATCTCCTCAAAGAACAGGAATTATGTGTCTGCGACTTAGCCGAATGCCTCAACATGACAAGCCCAGCAGTCTCGCATCAACTACGTATTTTGAAGATGCACCGACTGGTCAAGTCGAAACGGGATGGGAAATCCATGTTCTACAGCCTTGATGACCACCATATTCATGGAATTTTAGCAGATGGAATGAACCATATCACCGAAAAATACCATAGACATTCAGAATCCAATGGATAAATGGATGAAAAGCACATTCCTTACAAAATCAAGAATCCCTCCTATGCGAGCCATAGAAGGGATTTTTTGCGTCTGAACTTTGATGTGCGTGGAGTATTTCCCTAATATTACATCTACCGGGGCCATGGCAGCCCCCATATTATTGGTATCTGTGATCCCTTGATCCACGATTTTCCCCACCGTTGCGTGGGTGAGATAGGGGGCTTTTTTCTGGACGGTGAGGGTGACCGCCCCCGAAGCCGTGACCGTCCATTGCGCCGTCGGAGTGCGTTGTCCCCCGTATTCGAGGGGGGTGCGATACTGTCGCTCTGCCGTACAAAAGTGCGAAGAAGCAACCGTAGCGACATGAGTAGCAAACCCACCATCCAAGGTCATTCCACTCAAAATCATACCCTCTCCCATGGTAGAGCAAGCGCCGTATAGCCCGAAAAAGGCAGTATCCTGATCTCGCACTGCAAAGGAAGAACCGATACATTGATTGAGCAGATCTCCGGCAAAGATAAAATCAAGATGATTTAGGGTGATCCCGGCACGCTCTAGCGCCTTTGATAGAGCTTGTTTCTGCATGGTGGTCTCAGCTTTTTCCCAACTCTCTGAGCCGAACATATCGTCGTCATCAAGATGGTCGAAGCAAGAGGCGAGAGGACCGAGCCCCTCTTTATTTCCTGCTACGTTGCCACGTCCTGAAATGGAGATGGGCTGCGAAAATCGCAGGGTCTGTTTGCCTAATTTATTCCTCATAAAAGTCACCTACTTTCTGTTTGTGGTAGTTTGACCGATATTTTGAAAATTATTCTATTTCCCTCTATTCAAAATCGAAAAAATAGAGTATAATGTAGGTTACGAACAATCACCAATTCCCAGAAGAAAAGAGGATCCCCATGAACCAAGACCAACGCACCATCGCCTATCTCTGCCCCCATTGTGGACATTCCCTCATCGTGACACGAGACGAATTTGCGTGGACGGCAACCATCGCAGAGGTCCCCTGTCCCTGTGGAAAATCCACCTTAAAAGTTGAGGTCAAACCCGAGGGGGTCACCCTTGAAATTCCGTGTCACGTCTGCGAAGAGACCCATAAGGCAAGCTGTCCCACCACAGCCTTTCTCCACGAAAAACTGCTGATTTTCTCGTGTTCTGGGGTGGAGAACTGCTTTGTTGGGGAGGAGGGCGCCGTCTTTGCTGCTGTGCCACGCATGGAAGAGGCAGCCGACCACCTCCCACAAGAAGGGGAGGAGGCAGGCGCTTTCCTAAACGAAGTGGTCATGCACGAGGTGCTATCCGAAATCAAGGACATCGCCACCCGAGGGGGGATTCACTGCACCTGTGGCAGTGAGGAGTGGGATTTCAACGTGTTATACACCAAAGTGGAACTATCCTGTATGCACTGCGAACAGACCATGACCATCCCTGCTGCCGTCGCCGATGACATCGACAACATCTGTTGTTGCTACGAACTCCTCATCGGTGGGGGAGAATAAGGAGAGAGAAATGAACCAAAACTTAGAAAAAATCCTACCAAAAGTGCAAAAACCCTCTCGCTATACGGGGGGAGAATATAACGCAGTGGTCAAGGACAAAGAGAAGGTGGCACTTCGCTATGCCCTCTGTTTTCCTGATACCTACGAAATTGGGATGTCAAACCTTGGCTGCCGTATTTTATATGGTGTCATCAATCAAGTCCCCGATTTGTGGTGCGAACGTGTCTATGCCCCATGGGGGGACATGGAGGATGAACTGCGTGGGGCGAGCATACCCCTCTACGCACTCGAGAGTGGCGACCCACTCACCCAGTTCGACATGATTGGATTTTCCTTGGGCTACGAGCTCGCTTACACAAATGTACTAAACGTCCTCGACCTCGCTGGTATCCCCTACAAAGCGAGTGAACGTGATCAGCATCACCCCCTCATCGTGGCAGGGGGGACCTGTACCTACAACCCAGAACCTTTAGCCGACTTCATCGACCTCTTTATCATAGGAGAAGGGGAGGATGTTACCTTAGAATATATCGACCTCTATCGCAAATCACAGTCCGAGGGATGGAGCAGAGCCCAATACCTCAAAGAGGTGGCCAAAATCGAAGGGGTTTACGTCCCCACCCTCTACGATATTGAATATAACCCACCACAGGAGGGGTATGGACTGGGCACCATCTCCTCCATCACCCCAAAAGAGGGGGCGAAACCAGTGATCAAGAAGAGGATTGTCCAAAATATGGATACCTCCTATTTCCCCACCGAGACCATCATTCCCTCCACCGAAATTGTCCACGATCGTGTGATTTTAGAGCTATTTCGTGGCTGTATTCGTGGCTGTCGTTTCTGCCAAGCAGGATATGCCTATCGCCCTGTACGCACTCGTAATGCACAGCTTTTAGGAGAGCTAGGCAAGGCTGCGTGCGAGCATTCAGGCTATCAAGAGATGACCCTCTCCTCCCTCTCTTCCACCGATTATCCCGAACTGCTCACACTCTGCGACGATCTCCTCGACTATGCCGAGCCACGAGATATCAACCTCAGTCTCCCCTCCCTTCGAGCCGATAGTTTTTCCATGAATTTGATGGAGAGAATGCAACGTGTTCGTAAAGGAGGGCTCACCTTCGCCCCCGAAGCAGGGACACAACGTCTCCGAGATTCCATCAACAAAAACCTCACAGAAGAGGATCTGCTTCGCTCGTGCCAGACTGCATTTGCAGGGGGGTGGAGCACCGTGAAACTCTATTTCATGCTAGGACTCCCCACCGAAACAGACGAGGATGTCCGTGCCATCGCCGAACTCGCTCGCAAGATTTACCATGTGTGGAGGGAATATTCCCCTCTCCGTTCCCGTGGCATGAAGATGACCATTTCCACCTCTTGTTTCGTCCCTAAGGCACACACTGCCTATCAGTGGGAGGGGCAAATTCCCATGGAGGAATATCTCCGTCGAGTGTCCATTCTGCGAGACGAGATTCGCCGTGAAAAATCCATGAGCTACAACTGGCACGACCCCGAAACCAGCTTCATCGAAGCCATCTTCGCAAGAGGGGATCGCAGATTGGGCGCCGTCATTGAAGAGGCATGGAAACAGGGTGCCAAGTTCGATGCGTGGAGCGAATATTTCTCCTTAGAGAAGTGGACAAGCGCTTGTGAAACCTGTCACATCGACCCCACTTTCTACGCAAACCGTGACCGTACCAAGGGAGAGATCTTTCCATGGTCCATCACCTCCACAGGGGTCACCGAAGATTACCTCTGGAGAGAGCGAGAGCTCGCCCATGCCGACACCACCACCCCCGACTGCGACTCCCACTGCTCGCAATGTGGGGCAAATAGATTACTAAAGAAAGGGGAAATGCTAGATGGACGATCGCCTTGTATTCGCAAAGGATAAGCAATCCAAATATATCTCCCACCTCGATTTAATGCGCACCTTCCAACGTGGATTTTCCCGAGCAGGGATCCAAATCAAGCACACCGAAGGGTTCAACCCCCACCCCTTTGTCTCGATAGGACTTCCCCTCTCGGTGGGATATTCCAGTCAATGCGAGTTGATGGAGTTTGGGTTGGTGGCGGGGTGTACCCATGAAGAGCTCCCCCAAAAACTCACTGCCGTCATGCCCACAGGGATCGAAATTTTAGAGTGCTACCGTGGCGAGCAAAAGCTCAAGCACATCGCCTTCGTTACCTACCACATCGCCATGCACTACGACAATGGCAAAAGTGAGGAGGGGTGCAAGGCACTCCAAAGTTTGCTCGAGCAAGAGAGTCACATCATCGAAAAAAAGTCCAAAAAGGCAAAATCAGGGTCGGTGAAACTGGATATCATTCCCCACATTCGCAGTTTCGAGCTATCCTGCGAAGGGGAGACCGTCACCCTCAAGGCGATTCTCTCGGCGCAAAACCCAGGACTCAATCCCGAACTGATTCGTAAGGCACTCACTGATTCTCACCCCGAGCTCGCCCCCGATTTCGTGACCTGTCACAGGGAATCCATTCTGGATAAAGACGGAAATTTGTTCCGATAAAAAAACTTGAAAAATTTTCGAGAATCCCTTGCATAATTGATTTAACTATGGTATACTTGATAAGTTCTGAAAAAAGGGTGGTCCTCTGTCGCAAGAAACAGGCAAGGCGAGAACGAACACCTATAACAACAGGAGGAAAAGAAATGGATCTCATCAAACAATTTACCCAAAAGCACCTCAAAGAGGAACCCCCAGTTGCCGAAGTTGGTAACACCGTCCGTGTCCACATCCGAGTCAGAGAGGGCGCTCGTGAGCGTATCCAAGTATTCGAGGGCACTGTCATCGCTAAAAAACATGGTGGCGTAGAAGAAACCTTCACCGTCCGTCGTATCTCTTACGGCATTGGTGTTGAGAAGGTTTTCCCTCTTCACACCCCCTCCATCGAGAAAATCGAGACCATTCGCCGTGGTAAAGTCCGTCGTGCGAAACTCTATTATCTCCGTGACCGTGTCGGCAAACGTGCCAAGGTCAAACAAGCACTATAAGAAAAGGGTGGCGTATGCCACCTTTTTTTCTTTTTTGACGGTGATACCACCGTATTCGTGAAATCGTTGTTAGAACCTACTAGAGACCGATATTCTATCCCCTCCCCCGAAGGGGGAGGGGATAGAATAGTGGAATCATCACAAAACCATTCCACCCAATCCACATCAAGGAGGGACACCCATGAATATCCAATGGTACCCCGGACACATGACCAAAACCCGTCGTATGATCGAGGCAGACTTGAAAAACGTCGATATCGTGGCAGAAATTATGGATGCCCGTATCCCGATTTCCAGTCGCAACCCCGATATCGATCAAATCGTGGGGGAAAAGCCACGACTGATGATTTTAAATCGCATTGACCAAGCCGACCCCAACAGCACCACCCTTTGGCGCAACCACTTCAAAGAACTGGGGTGGGCCGTGATGGAGTGCGATGCCAAAAGTGGCAACGGCATCAAGCAATTTTCCTCCCATGTCCAGCTCGCCCTCAAGGATAAAATCGCCATTTGGAGGGAAAAAGGTCAGGTAGGACGTCCCGTCCGTGCCATGATTGTGGGGATTCCAAACGTCGGAAAATCCACCTTCATTAACAAGGTGGCACGCAAAAAATCTGCCAAGGCGAGCGACCGTCCAGGGGTCACCCGTGGAAAACAGTGGGTCAATGTGGATAAAACCCTCGACCTACTAGATACTGCCGGTATCCTATGGCCGAAATTCGAGGACGAAACCATAGGGCTACACCTCGCTTTTACAGGGGCAGTTAAGGATAATGTGATGGACATGGAGACCCTCGCCCACCACTTTATCGAAATCATGGCAAATCGCTACCCCGAAGCCCTGAAAACTCGCTATAAAATCGAGGTCACAGACCCCATCGACGGTTGGGCTCTCCTCGAACAAGGGGCGAAAAACCGTGGTTTCCTCATCTCAGGGGGAGAATTTGACATCGAACGAATGTCAAACGTCCTCATCGACGAATATCGTGGGGGAAAATTAGGAAGGATCACCTTCGAACTCCCATCCGACCTCCACAAGGGGGATCCCTCATGCTAATCCATGAACAACAGGCACGAGCAGAGGGGTATACCATCCTGTGTGGAT
>JAWXUK010000014.1:0-22234 GCA_044432785.1 Eubacteriales bacterium
GTGATATTCTATCAAAAACCAATCTTGCCAGTCATTAACGATGGAGATGATGGTGCCGTCGGGGATTTTGGCGAGGATTTCTGCTTCGGTGGTGGGTTGCGCCCTTAGATTGAGATACCCCCATGTGACATCTACCACCCCTGTTTTGGAAGGTTCGGGGCCTAAGAAAGGGACACCGAAATACTCTCGCTATGTCAATAGAAAATGTGAAAATAATTTCGAATTTTTTTATTGGGAGTATATTCGACAAAACTCACTTCTTTTTACATTTTTTTCACTGGAGACGTGACATAATTTAACGATGTAGTTCTTTTTTATTTGCTGGGATCTGAAAAATTCCAATTGATTTCTAACCGATGATTCGGATAGACATAAATGCAGTTGAGGAAGATCTCTACCATTTCTTTGGTGAGTTCTGCATGGTCTACAAATGCCGTCCATTGTTCTGCATGGGATCTTTCATTGGCAACCTCTTTCTTGCGATCTGATTCTAGTTTGGCTATCGCTTGGCGCAATGTCCCTTCGGCTTGCTCTTGCTCGTTATTTTTTCGAGTGTATTCCTCTTTGTTGATTTTCTCATCAATCCACATCTCAAATAGGTCTTGTTTTTTCTGTGATACTTTTTCTAGCCCTGCTTTGTATAGGTCTAGGTGATCCCTTGGTGACCTTTTTGTTTTTGCTGGTTTTATGTTTTCGGTCTCGATGTAGGTTTGAATCAGTTTTTTCCATAACGTGAGAACAGTGTCACTCAATCTATCGACGTATACCACATCCGTGAAGCACTGTTGCGTGGCATCTTCCTGATGGGTGCGACAGGAATATTTCGGGCGAACTGTATTGGCATAGGTCATTGCCCTCTTGCAGATTCCACACTTTATCTTATCTCGAAACAACCATGGATGTTGCTGACGACTGCCACCCTTCTTCCTTGAAATCCGAGACAAAATTTCGTGAAATACTTCCTCGGTTACCAGTGGTTCGTGCGCATTCTCTACTATAATCCACTTGTCTTTTGGGGTTGGAACCACTTTTGGGTCTGATACTGATACTTTTTCCGACTTTCCATAGATCATTTTTCCTAGATATTGTTCCTCTTTTAGTATACGGTACACTTCGCTATATATCCAAATCCCTTGATCTTTCATAGGTGCTACATTTTTTTCACCGATGGTTTCTTGCTTTATCGTACGCTTTGTGGGTATTTTTTCTCGGTTTAACCGTCGTGTTACCTCTGCAATGGTCATGCCTTCGTGTGCCAATTTAAAGACATATTGTACCACTTTGGCTGCCACTGGCTCGATCATATATTGTCCTTGTTCATTTTTTTGGTATCCGAAGGGTGGCTTGCACGACACTGATTTTCCTGTGCTTGCTTTGACTCTCTTCGCTGACTTTACTTTCTTTGATAAATCTTGGCTGTAGTAGCTATAGACGATATTGCGAAAACCAATGTCTATCCCACTTGTTCTACCATTTGATTTTGCTCCGTCATAGTGGTCATTGATTGACAAGAACCGTATCCCTAAAAAGGGGAATATTTGATCGATATAGTCGCATACAAGGATGTGATCACGAGCAAATCGAGAGAAATCTTTGACGATTAGGACATCGAACTCTTGCCGTTTTGCCATTTCTAACATTTTTTGAAAATTTGGTCTGTTTGGATTGGTTCCTGAATAACCGTCGTCGGTTAATATTGTCACATCACCATCCCTCAAATCCTCGTGTTGTTCCACAAAATCAAGGAGCAGGTTTCTCTGATTGACGATGCTGTTACTTTCATCTTTCCCCCCTTGGTTTAGGTCCTGATCTTCAGTAGATAATCGTAGATATAGCATAATATTAGGTGGCATGGGTCACCTCTGAGCAAAGCTCTCCCCCCTGTGCCTGATCTGATTCTTTGAACATCACCTGTACACTCTTACATGGATGGATTACGATTTTCTCTAGTTTTGCTTGCACAAGTTCTTGGGTGAGTTCTAATGTTCCCACCTCCGTGGTGGGGATTTGCACTGGTTTACACGTTTGTTGCTGCAGGATGGACTGCTCGCACAGGATGCCTTCCATTTCTGCTTGATGGTTCTCTGCTATTTTGTTGTACTCTTCTCGGCTCATTTTCTCGCTGATGAAATCCTCGAAGGCTTTTACTTTCAAACTATCGAGGTCAGCCTTTTTTCTGGTTAATTCCTTTGTTCTGATTGCATTTTCTACCCTCATCATGGAGGGAGAAACATCCTTAGATCTTGCGCCCTGTTTTTCAAGCACTTGTTGTTCAAATAGTTGCCGTTCGAGTAGTGCGATTGTCACTGCTTCGATGATTTTGTCCTCTACGATACTTTTATAATTACATTGCCCTGCGTGGTGAATGTAATGCGACACTGGATGCTCGTAATAGTAGCGCACGATCTCGGTTCCATCTCGTTTTCTGCTCATCACTCGACATTTTTGCAAAATAGTGCCACAAGTACTGCACACAACAAGCCCTTTGAATAGATTTTCCTTGTTTCGATCATCTGTGGCATCTGGATCTTGTTTTTCTGATTTTTTACTGCGTTTCGGGGTGCTTCCCGTTACTTTTTCGAATAATTCCCGAGATATGATTGGTTCATGTGTATTTTCTACGAATATCCAATCTTCCTTAGGTCGCACACGAGTTTTATCACCTGTTGTGAGCGAAGTCTTGGTTCTTCTTGAGACGGTGTGCCCTAAATAGGTTTCATTTTTCAAAATGGTAGATACCATATAGATCGTCCATGTGCTATTCTGAAATTTTTCACTTTTTAAGAGACCTTTTCTTAAACGATACTCATTTGGGGTCATAACACCGTTTTCTGCTAAATATTTGACGATTTTGACGATTTCCATTCCTGTTTCTCTCAACCCAAAAATGGTTCGAACCGTATCTACTGCTTCGGGATCCACCACAAGTCTCTTTGGATTTTCTGGATTTCGCAAATATCCAAAGGTTGGATATGGACCTAAAAATTCTCCCCTCTCCTGTTTTGCTTTGAGGGTAGGTGTTATCTTTGCTGAAATATCTTTGGCATACATATCATTCGTGATATTGAGAAGGTGCATCATCAATTCCTCGGAAAAAGAGGTGGCAAAATTATCATAGCAATCATTGATGGAGATAAATCGAACCCCCATAAAGGGAAGGATTTTCTCCAAATAATCTCCCACTTCGATATAATTTCGTCCAAAACGTGAGAGATCTTTTACCACAATTGTATTTATCCTGCCTGATTTGATGTCCTTCATCATTTCTTCGAAACCGGGACGATGGAAGTTGGTTCCTGAATATCCGTTGTCTTGATAGACCTTTACGGGTACAAATTCGGGCTTGTCTTTGAGGTAGTCTTTTACTAATTCCTCTTGCATGGTAAGGGAATTATCGATATTTTCCCTAAGATCTTTTGCCGATCGTCGGGCATAGATTGCCGCTTGAAATTTAGCTTGTTTTGTCACTTTGGGAGTAAGTAGATGTTGCTTTCTGCTTTTTCTTGCCATACCCTTACCCTACCTTTTCAGAAGTCTTGACGTGACTTTTCACACGGGTGAAGTTCCGTTGGTATTCCTCTTGAAAACGATAAAAAATTTCGACTCGTTTCTCTTCGTAAATCAAAACCTTCTCTATCATTGTGACCACCAAGCCACGAGTTAGGGTTGGTGCAACCTTGAGCTGACTAAATTGCTCTAACCATAGGTGCTGATCCGAAGTGCCATGTCGTAGTTGCTCTAATTCTTTTTCGATGGTCAAAATGCACTGGCACAAGTTATCCCCTTTCTTTTTGAAATTCTGCGAAAAAGTCGTAAAATCTGCCTCATTTATCTCTCCATGCTGATATTTTTCTAGGGTGAGGTTCTGTTTTTCCTGTAGTCTTGCATATTGCTCTTGCTTTTTTTGCAAGAGTGTGTTGTTTTGCTTTTCAAATTCCACTAGGTTGGAGTTGGACTTTACCTGCTCTAAAAGTGTGGTTAAATCCTCGACTTGGAGGATATGATGATTGATACTTTTCAGGATGATCTCTGCTAGCACATCCACAGAAATGGCATGACGAGAACACCCTATCGCATCTTTATAACTATTGCACTGATAGATGAAATTCGGATTTTTAGGGGATCTGTTATTACGTCGTACCATGCTATTCCCACAGTCACCACAGTATATAAGCCCTGAAAGAGGGTATTGTCTTGCCTGCGTGGGGGCTCTTCTTGCGTCACCTTGGAAAATAGCCTGAACCGTGTCAAAGGTGCATGTGTCGATGATTTCTTCATGGTTGTGATGGAGCACAATACATTTATCTTCGGGATTGCGTATCCTTTTCTTGACCTTGTAATTCGGGGTTGTAAATTCTCCCTGCACCAAAGTTCCCTTGTAAATGGGATTTTTCAGGATACGAAAAATGGCATTTGCCGACCAACGTGGATTGTCGCTATCCTGAAAATTTGTGACGTGGTTAATGCCAATACTTTGCTTATATGCCGCTGGAGATGGAATTTCGAGATCGTCGAGTTCTTTTGCGATGGCTTGCGCACTCATTCCCTCGATTTTTTTGCTATAAATATCTTGAACTATGTGGGCTACCCGTTGATCCACCACAATCTTTGAATGATTTTCAGGAGATTTTAAGTAGCCATAGGGGGTGTGAGCAGCGATGAACTCTCCTTTTTTTCGTTTTATTTCAAATTGACTACGAATTTTGACCGATAAATCTGCCAAATACGCATCATTCATCAAATTTTTGATGGGGAGGATGAGCTTTTGGGATGTCGTTGTGGGGTCAATCGAGTCGATATTATCGTTGATTGCGATGAATCTCACCCCTAGAAATGGGAATATTTGTTGTAAATATCGCTCACTTTCCACAAAGTTACGCGCGAAGCGACTTAAATCTTTCACGATAACACAATCTATCTCGCTCCTTTTGATCTCCTCTAGCATGAGTTGGAACGAGGGGCGCTCGAAATTTGCTCCACTATAGCCATCGTCCACTCGTTCTATGCAGAGTGCAATGTCGTTTTGGGTTGATACGAAAGATCGGATGAGTTCCTTTTGGTTTGTGATGCTCATGCTTTCCACCTTGTCCCCATCTTCTTTTGAAAGGCGCACATAGGCGGCTGCACGATAATTATTTTTCTTGTTCATAAATAACACTCCTACTTGTTTTCGCCAAAACCAAGTAGGAGGTTTCCTAGTGATCTATTTCGCCTAGTATAACATACTACTTGCTTCCTAACGAGACATTTTTTAGATTATTTTCGTGCGAGAGAGTAATTCCGTAATGGATTGCCCCTCGTTTGCATAGTTGAATTTCACGATATACCCCTCGCAATGGCAAAAATAAGGATTATTTAGTTGACCTGTTCCATCCATCACTCTCTTCACTTGGGACTGTGTGGGGTCAATCACCACATCGCACAATGCTTTTAAGGTAGCTCCATCTATCTCTCGAATGGACATGGCACGCATGTTATCACAAAATTCCGGCGTGAATGGTAGGGAATTTTTAATATTGCTCAAAATTCTCTCTCCTTTTCTTGCTTTTCATAAATCTTTCCACCTCTTTTGAGTTTTTGGTGACTTTGATATGGATTAGTGTATGTTTCCCATTGCCATAATATCCCTCGCTTGCCCCATCTGTGGCACTCTATATTCTAACGGTTTATCTGGGTTGCAAAATTACAAAACTTTCGTAAAACACTAGACCAAAAAGAGAATATATGGTAAAATATAGAATGCACAGAAATACGCCTATGAATTACACAAAAAGGGGATAACTTATGAGCATTAAGGATATTTTCGAAGTACAGACCAACGACTGTGGCAATCCTACGTTCATTATCGACTATGAAACCGAGGAACTTGTATACCTTAACCAAGCAATGGAAAAGCGATTTCAAATTTTTCATGATTACCCAGGGAAACACGCCAGCACTGTGATCCCTTTTTACGAAGATATTCGTGGTTATCACCATAAAAGCGATGTTGCTGAGGGAGAATTGCTCGAAAATACAATCTATAGCGAGATGTTAGATGCAAATCTGCGCACTAAGGTCACCTTATGGACTGTTTGTGGTCGTAAATATCTTCAAACTAAGTTTTTTCTGGCACCTAGAAACGATAAACGACAAGAAGCAGAAAATTTATTTGAAAAAGCCATCGCTCACTGCCTAGAAATCTTGAGCGACTTCAACCTCGAAACCCCAATCCCATCCTTCCTCGCATTATTGGGCGATTTTTATCGCTGTGAATTTGCATTTGTCTGCGAATTCGACATCGAGAATAGCAGTGTTTCTAGTCACCATTCGTGGTCTAATAGTGAAAATCCGAAAGATTTTCCCTCGGAAAATCTCATTCCAATGGATATGTTTATTCAATGGTTACAAAATGATCAACATAAAAGTATCATCAATCTAGACTTTAGTATTCACGATTTCGAGAATTATAGCATAGAAGAAAAGATTTTGATCCTATATCAGATCGAAAATATGACCTTAAGCAAGCTTTGGAATAAAGATGGTTCCCTTATGGGGATTGTTGGTTTGTCTAACCGTGCCAACCTCATGTATGATGATCGTCTATTACAAGCAGTTTCCCACTTCGTGATGGAGCAATATAATCAAGATACCATCGTAAGTGCGCTAGAGCATTTCCATGAAATTGACCTCTTGACCGGCTTCTATAATCGCTCGAAATACACTGAAAAACTTGTACATCTGCAACAATATCCCCCTCAATCCCTTGGGGTACTATTCGTCAACCTAAATGGACTACGCAAAACCAATGAATATCTCGGATATGAAGAGGGTGACTTGCAACTCAAAAAGACCTCTGCCATCTTGCACGAATATTTCCACGGAGAATTCTATCGGATCACTGGAGATGAATTTGTTGGATTCCTCGAAAACTGTGACAAAAACACCTTCGAGGAAACCGTCAATAGCCTGCAAATTCGACTCAAAAAAGAAAATCAAGAAACGGCATTTTCCTTTGGCCATAGTTGGGAATCGGGTGTTTATTCCGTTGAAAATATGATTAAAATAGCCGATACCGTCATGGTGATCAACAAACAATCCTATTATTCTGAAGCCCTGAAAAATACAGATAAAATTACAAATGCCATCCTACAAGATATTTTCCGTGGCATTGCTGACGATGAATTTTTAGTCTATCTACAGCCACAGGTTAATCTGAAAACCGAAGAAGTGGTGGGCGCAGAAGCCCTGATCCGTCGGCTTGATCGAAAAACCAATAAACTGATTTTTCCGGATAGTTTTATCCCTATTTATGAGGAAAGTGCCACCATTCGCCACGTTGACCTCTTTGTCCTTCGAAAAACCTGCCAACTAATCAACGACTGGAAACACCACGGAAAAGAGATTAAAATATCGGTCAATTTAAGTCGTATTACTCTATTAGAGCATGGAATCGTGCAAACCGTGAGCGATATTTTAGATGAATATAACATTGACCATGGCTTAATCATCATCGAAGTGACTGAACGTCTTGGGGTAACCGAAGGTGATATTACCTCACATTTGGTGGACGAATTTAAGGCGAAAGGATTCAAATTATCCCTAGATGATTTCGGTTGTGCCTACTCTAACATCGTGACACTTGCTAAAATCTCTGTCGATGAGGTTAAAATTGATAAAAGTCTGATTGATGATGTCTTGACCAATGAGAAAAATGCAGTTATTGTTAAAAATATGCTCTCAATGTGCGAAGAATTTAACGAAACCCACATGCTTGCTGAGGGAATCGAAACCAAAGAACAAGCTGAGTTTTTAAGCGAAGCCCAATGCAAATTAGGGCAAGGATACTTCTATTCCCGACCCATTCCAAGTGACGAATTTTTCGAGAAGTATATTAAACAATCATAATCCGTCGGCACCCTTGAGAGAGATTGGTACAATGCTCTCCTGCCTTCTAATTAAAATGAATTTCAAACTCCGAACAGGTTCGACCTTAGATCCTATTCGGAGTTTTTTTGTCGGTATCATAGTTTTTTCCATCATTTTCATAATTTCATAGACAAAACAGTACGGCTATGATATAATATAAAATGGAATGGATTCGATAGTTGTAACATAGAAGGATCAAAACTCTAACACATGATTTCAGCAATATAAAAGTGCTTATTATTCACAGACGGAAGCCCTTTTGCGTGTTTTTCCTCTCAAAGAAATAAATCAACCAAAAATATTCTTATGATGCAGATAGAAAGGCGACACTACATATGGATAAAATCGATGTAAGGCAATTGTTTGAGATCGACAATAACGATTGTAGCAATGCTACATTTTTCACAGACTTTGAAACCGGGGAACTCATCTATCTCAATGGAGCTATGGAAAAGAAATTTCAAATTTTCGAAGACTACACCGGCAAACAAGCGAGGGATGTCATCCCCTACTATGAAGATATTTGTGGCTTTCACGATAAAAATGAACTACTTGAGGGTGTCTATGTGACCCAAACCTTTCTAAGTGAGATGTTAAATGCGAATTTGCGTTCCCAATCGGTCTTGTGGAAGGTCTGTCAGCGTAAATTCATTCAGACAAAATATTTCCTTGCTCCCGCTCATGATAAGCAAAAAGAAGCGGAAAACCTTTTTGAACGTGCCATTGCTCGTTGTTTAGAAATTTTAAGTGATACCAACACATCCTCTCCTAACCAAGATTTTTTAGAGTTGCTAGGAGAATATTATCAGTGCGAACATTCTTTCATCTGCGAATTCAATCGCAAGGATGATACACTTTCTGAAGCTTTTATGTGGTCAAAAGATGGCAGAATGAAGGAATTACCTTGCAATGAAAGTGTTCCTATGGTTCGTTTTATTGCATGGTTAGAGCAGGATAAAAATATATCCGTGATAAATCTTGATAAGACCGAACATAACTACGAAAGCCTTAGCTTTGAAGAAATTATCTTGAATAAATACCACTTAGATAATGTCACACTTGGAAAATTATGGGATAAAGAGGGGCATTTATCTGGTATTATAGGTCTTAGCGATCGTTCGGAGTTGATGTATGACGATAGACTATTACAGGCAATTTCGCACTTTATCATGGAGCAATTTAGTCAAAAAAGCATGCTTGAAACACTAGAAGACCTAAATGACATTGACGTTTTAACCGGTTTTTATAACCATTCTAAGTATTCGGAACGTGTGCTCGAACTCCAAAACAACCCACCAAAATGTTTGGGCGTTATTTTTGCGAACCTTAATGGACTACGAGCCACAAATGAATTTTTAAGCTATGATGCTGGGGATGCACAACTGAAAAATTCCGCTACCATGCTAAACGAATATTTTAACTCTATTTTTTATCGAGTCACTGGAGATGAATTTGTTGGATTTTTGCCCGACTGTGACCAAGATATTTTCGAAGATACCATTCACAGTTTGCAACATAGATTAAAAGAACAGCACAAAGACGCACTTTTCTCCTTTGGTCATAGCTGGGAAAGTGGCAGTTATAATGTCCTAAATATGGTGAAAATTGCCGATACAGTGATGGTGATTAACAAACAATCCTACTACCACGATTCCTTGAAAGAAAAGGATAGAATTAGTAATACACTGCTGAAAGATTTGTTCCGTGGGATTGAAGAAGGAGAATTTAAGGTATATCTCCAACCTCAAGTTGACCTAAATACCAATCAAGTGATTGGTGGAGAATCTTTGATCCGTAGATTTGACAAGAAAAAGCAGAAAATGGTATTCCCAGATCAATTTATTCCTGCTTATGAAGAAAATTCCATCATCCGTCACATTGATCTATTTGTCATTCGAAAAGTATGCCAACTGATGCAGAAATGGAAACAACAAGGAACTTTACTTCAAATATCTGTGAATTTAAGCCGAATCACCTTAGTGGAACACGGTATTGTGAAAACAGTACGTGACATTTTAGATGAATATGGCATTGACCCTAGCTTAATCATGATTGAAATCACGGAACGCATGGGTGTGGTTGATAATGATGTCGCCACTTCTTTGGTGGAAGAATTTAGAGAAAATGGATTCCACTTGTCTTTGGATGATTTTGGTTGTGCCTATTCCAATATTGTCACTTTGGCGCAAATTACCGTGGATGAAGTGAAAATTGACAAAAGCTTAGTGGATAACGTGCTAACCAACCAGAAAAATGCTGTTATTGTGAAAAGTATGCTCACCATGTGCCAAGGATTGGGTGATACCTACACACTTGCCGAGGGAATTGAAAGCGCCGAGCAGGCTGAGTTTTTGAAGAATGCACACTGTCAATATGGTCAAGGTTATCTTTATGCGAAACCTATGCCTTCTGGCGAATTTTTCGATAAATATATTAAAAACGCAAAAAAAGAGTGATATCGTCATCAATTATTCCATCCATCCCCTTGTAATTTGGGTTTGTAGTTTCCTTGGCAGTGGCCTTCCTGACTGCAAAATTTTTCTTGACTTTTGAATTTTGTTGTGCTACAATTTAGTTAGAAGATACTAACTAAATCAAGGAGTGATCTATATGACTTTACTGATCCAATGTTGCATTGCCTGTATTTTGTTCACTTGTCTCGTACTGCCCTCGGTCTATCGAGATCCAGTGAAGCACATCATGTCCTATCCCCCAGCCATCAGAAAACGAGTGGAATCATTGCCAGAATATCAAGATTCCATCCAAACTGTTGAAAAGAGACATATCTCGGCAAAAATAATCGCTGCTTTTGTCTGTATTGTACTTTTGGCAGTCCTTGCCTATTATTCCGATGCAAGGACCTTTTCCTCTGCCTATCGTCACACCTTTTTGTTGTTTTTGAGCGTGAATCTCTTTGATACTGTGGTGTTAGACATTGGTCTTTTTTGTCATAGTAAAAAAACGATGATTCCAGGGACCGAAGATATGATCAAAGAGTATCGCAGTCCTTGGCATCACGTGAAAGGATTTTTTATTGGCACAGTGATCAGTATTTTTGTTTCTTTGTTCTCTGCTTGTTTCGTTCTTTTCTTTGCGGCCTAGCCTGTTACATTTCCTCATAGCATCAATTTCTCAAAGCTCCCAGACCGAAATCTGGGGGCTTTTTTTATAGACTATCATAACTTTTAAAACCATCCATCGACCTATGATTATGTCTCCTTCTGGTTTTTTAGGTCGTGATTTCATGTAATTTTATACACAAATAGTTGATTTCTCTCCTTTCTCTGCTCCCCCACAAACTCACATTTTTTCAAAAAATTTCCTTATACCCCTAGACAATTCCTCTAAAGTATGATATACTTGTGAAGTTTGCATATATATATATATATATCGACTAAATTCTAAGAAAATGATACACTTTTCGAAGAAATATGCACAAGTTGTCACTATCCTATACTATTTTTACATTTATCAGAGATTGAATGGAAAAGATAGATTTTGAAGACTGCGCAGATACCACAGCTACTTGTGCTTTGTCATGATTTTTAGATCACATGCTCACCATAGTATCGAGAAAATAGAAAAAATATACAATGAACGAGGAATTGAACATGAAAAAATTATACGCAATATTTAGCCTACTTCTGGCTTTTGTGGTTTTAGGCGCCACACAGGAGATTCAGGCACAGGGCACCAGTCAAACTGTGCGTGTTGCGTTCCTACCTGAGATGTATGGGTTTTATATGATTGAAGATAACGGGGATTACTCCGGCTATAACTACGACTATTTGATGAATGTAGCACAACACACAAATTGGGAATTTGACTTTGTTGTGATTGAAGAGGGGTCTGTCAGTGCTTCTTTAGCCAAAGCTGAAGAAATGTTGATATCGGGTGATTTGGATTTAGTGGGACCCTATTCTGCCACCTCCCCCAATATTGCAAACTTTGAAACAGGGGATAAAAATTACGGAATTTACCGCTACTGCTACTATTCTGCACGGAATAATAACACAATTTCTCAAGATAACTATTTTTTACAAGAAAATCTTAAGGTCGGGTTGGTCAAATATTATACTGAACTCAATGACCTTTTCTTTCAACATATTGAACGCATGGGATTGGTTGTGGAGCCTGTTTATGTGGAAAGTCATGGTGAAATGATTGATCTTTTCTTAAATGAAGAGATTGATACCATCATAAATTTAGATATGTCCTCCCATTCTGAATATCTTAACTACCTTACCACTGTTCAACGTATCCCTTTCTATTTCGCTTCTACCAAAGGGAACACTGCCCTGATAGCAGAATTAGATGATGCAATCACAAGTATTGAAACCATCGAACCTGCCATTCACCAAAGATTACTGGGTACCTACTTCGGGACGAACTATCGGGGTGATTTTTTGGTCAGTGAGCATGAAGGGAAACTCCTAGATGAGATTGAGTCTGTTAAAATCGGATTGTTACGAAACATTCCTCCCTATCAATATATCAACGAAGAGGGAGAAGCTGATGGTATTTCCGTAGATATCATGGAGAAACTTGAAATAATACTTGATATTCCTTATGAAGTGGTATGGTTTGATAACTTACAGGAAATTTCCTATGCCATCAAATCGCAGGAAATTGACATTGTAGGCTCATTATCCAATAACTATAACTTAGCGCATAGCTTAGATATTACACTGACCTCTCCTTATATTTCTGGTGGTGTTTATTGGATCAAAAACGAAGATAGTACTGAAAATGTTCTACCAATGTATCACTATGTCTCTGATACTATCCCTTTTTATCAGAGAGAGGATCTTGAAATGGTCTGGGATATGAAAGAAGCACTGGATTCTGTATCAAAGTCTAGAGATATTTCGGTCATCTGCGACCCTTATATTGCCGACTATTACTTAAGTCTTTATCAATATGACAATATCTCGGTGCAATCTATCAGTAATGTGCTCAATGAAATGACTTTTGGAGTGGGCAATCATATCGATGACAGTGTGATTGGGGTATTTAACAGAGCGATTTTGTTTTTGGATAGCTATGAAATCGACGAAATCATCTATAATCACACCTCGGTGAAACCAGAGGTGAACTTGATAGATTTGTTTAACCAGTATTCCTTTGAGATCAATATGATACTAATTATCATTTTTTGTTTTGTTCTCTATTTGGTCTATGGTGCATCTAAAAAGTTCCGTGAATTATCTCGTCGTGATGGTTTAACCAAAATCTTTAATTCAGGATATTTCCGAGAATATGTAGAGAGAAAATTACTGAAAATCACTTCTGGCGTTTTAATTTTAGTGGATATTGACTTTTTTAAGGATATTAATGATTCCCATGGACACAATATGGGAGATAAAATCATTCAACAAGTAGCAAAACACATGGTAGGCCTTGGGAATTCAAAAGGGTTTTACGCAAGAGTAGGTGGAGATGAATTTGCCTTACTGCTAGAGGGAACCATTGATAAAGACCAACTGGAAAAAGAAGCCACTGCTTTTCTGAAGGCGATGGCTGAAAATGAGACAGGAATACCTGCTACCCTAAGTATCGGTGGATTTATCTTTGATAGCGCTATTGAATATGAAACACTATATAAAAACGCTGACAAGGTACTCTATAAAGTGAAAGAAACAGGCAGAAATGGTTATTTACTCACCGATTCTGTGGATAGCGTCTCTTTAGATAAGGCAAGTACACTGCTAAACTATGAAATATTTCAGCAAAAAGTCACCCAACTACTGTCTTCTGACTTGTCTAGCAAAAATCATGCTCTTATGTTAATTCATCTAGAAAATGTACCTAGTGAGAGCGATCAGCACATCACAGAATTTTTTGAGGAAGTTGCAGCAAGAATCAAAAAGCAAGTGCGACAACATGATTTCCTTTGCGCTAAAGAAAATTCTAGTTTTCTGCTGTTTTTATCCTCCTGTGGCACTTCTCAGAATCTATCTGACTGTAAACTAAGGATTGAGAAATCGTTAAACCAACCTTTTACTTATGATTTGGAAGAATTTTCGGTTCAGACCAAAGTAACAGTGGCTATGTACCCTGCTGATGGCGATAGTTACCCTGCCTTGATGGAGAAACTAAATGAGTGAATTTCTAACTTCACTTATTGTATCACCAGCAAATAATCGAGCACTTATCATGAAGGAGAAAATAGCAGTAACATGGAAATGTATCAAAATATCGGGAATTTTATAGACAACTACGGAAATCCTTTTTTTGTAGGCAGTCTGGTGGAGAAAAAGGTTCTTTTCGTCAACAAAGCAGCGAAAAAGATGTTTGCTTGTACCGAAGAAACTTGCGATTTCGAGAAAATCTTCGAGAGAACAGAAGAACGCATGGAATCTATGATTGCTAAAGGTCTTAAAGAGGGGGGCAATACCCTACTTTATGACTTTGTTGCAATCTCAGGAGCCCAAGATAAAATCGTTGTAGATTTGCAATTCGGCTTTTTTAACGAAGAGAAAACTGAAATGTTTTTGGAAATCATGCCCAAAAACGACGATCGCTTGACCATGGCACTCCATCAAATACAACATTCTCCTCGTGCTGAAGCCATCTTAAATTTAGACGAAGAATTGACCATTTTGGAATGTAATGAAGGATTTGACCACATTTTCGAAAAGAATAACGAGATGTGGCATGTTCCCTTTCGTAGAAAACTGTCACATGGCTTTCACGCTGATAGCAGAAGCCAACTATTAGCAGAAATCCACGAAAGTTTACAAACCAACCAGTATTACACTAAAGATTTGAAGATTCTCACCTCACAAGGCGAAGAACAGTGGTATTGCTTAGAACTACAAAAGCAAGAACTAGACAATTCTGGTGTGAAATTGATGTGTAGTCTAGTAAATATTGAAAAACAGATCGAAGCTGAAGAAAAATTCGATTTGGTAAACCAATATCTCTCTGCTATTCAAGAAACTACCGTTGATTTGCTTTATCGAGTGGATATTGCCACAAATACCATGTATTCCTACCATGAGTTTCAAAAGATTATTGATAATGATAAAGTGATTTCTGATTACGTCAACACATTTTTCGATTTGAACACGATTCACCCTGATGATAAGGAGATTTATCTGAAAGGGTTTCACGAATTTCACGAAAATGATATTATTTGTGATGATCCTGTTCGTTTTTCAATCGGTGGAAAACCTTATCAATGGTACAAAATCACTGGAAAGAAAATATTTGATAACGAGGGTAATTTGAAAGAAGTGTTCGGCACTTTGATAAACGTGGATAATGAAGTCACTATGAAAGACGAAGTTTCCTCGTTGAACCATTATTTTGACGCATTGCAGTCCATTTCTGGCGAATCTTTTTACAGTGTCGACGTAAAAACTAAGGTTTTGACGCAAAAAGGTCAGGTTGCAAAGGAATTAGGCTTCTTCGGTGTCATAGAAGACTTCCCTGAATCTGTGATGCATAAAGTCCACCCTGAGGATTTAGAACTGTATAAAGAATTCACCTACAATTCTCTGAAAGGTATTGCAGGTGAAACTCGTATACGAGTGCTAACAGCGCAAGAGGAATACCAGTGGTATGAAATACTTTGCCAGATCATTCGTGATGAAAAAGGCGAAGTTTCTGAAGTTGTGGGTAAAATGAACAATATCCACGAAGAAATGACCATGCAAGAGGAAGTTTCGACTCTGAATAAATATTTCGATGTGTTAAATGACATCACGGATGAATCTTTGTATATTTACAACCTGAAAACAAAAAAACTTCGACTTGGTGGTTTGACCGAGAAAGAATTAGGACTTCCTTCTGTATTGGAAAATTATCCTGAATCTGCCTTTGAATATATTCACCCTGATGATTTGGAATTGTTCCAAAAATTTGATGGACGAGTTTTAGATAGTGGAGAAAATCGTCTTGAAGTTAGGCTGAAAAATGTGGACGGTAAATTCCAGTGGTATGAATTGCTCTCTGGTATTATCTATGATAACAGTGGAAATCCATCTGAAATTTTTGGCAGAATTAAAAATATCCAAGCAAAACACAACCTTAAAATAGAGATTGAAGAAGCCAATAACTACCTGCTGGTCATGCAAGAGTTATCTGATGATATTCTTTATCGTATCGATGTAGATGCAAAGACACTTGTTTATACCACAAAGTCAAAGAATGGTGAAATTGTCACAAATACCTTTGAAAATTATCCTCAATCCACCTTTGATGAAAATTTAATGCACCCAGAGGATGAGAAGCTCATACTGGAACAGACAGATGCGTGGCTCTCTGGAAATATGCAACAATACAAACTTCGTATGAAACTTGTGACAGAAGATTATGAATGGTATCAGGATAGTGCCATCAATATTCGTGATAAAGATGGACGTATTACCGAAATTTATGGCAGATTACAGAATATTCACGCAGAAGAAACTATGGTTGCCGAAGTTTCCACCTTAAACCAGTATGTGGAAGCCGTACAATCCCTATCTGGAGAATCCCTCTTCTATGTGGATATGAAAACACGAATTTTGCGACAAAAAGGCGAGGTTGCTGTGGAATTGGGTGTGCCAGATGAAATACCCAATTTCCCAGAGGGTGCCTATCCATTCATTCATCCTGAAGATTTAGAGAATTATGAAATTTTCGCTAAAGATACCTTGAACGGTAAGGCTTCTTCTGTACAGAGCAGGGTACGTACAGCCACCGGTGAATACCAGTGGTATGAGATTATTTCCATGCATATTTACGATAAAACTGGTGATATGGTTGAGATTTTTGGTCGAATGACAAATATCAACAAGGAAATAACCATCAAAGATGACTACTCTGCATTGAACCAGTATTTCACAGCCATGCAAAATCTTTCACAAAACCTCCTCTTTCACATTGATATGAAAACCAAAACATTCAAGCACGCAGATACGAATGCTCTGAGTTTTGGTGTACCAGCTGAGATCCCCAATTTTATCGACACTTTCATAAAAAGCGGTTTTGTTCGTCCAGAAGATGGCGATAAATACCGAGAATACACAGAAAAAATTCTGTCTGGGGAGAATATGGAGTACGAAATTCAAGCTGCTGTGAGTCGAGGTGTGTACGAATGGTTTCATGTTACGAGTCAGTATATTCACAATGAAAAAGGTGAACCAGTAGAAATTTTCGGAATGATGGAGAACATTCAAAACAAAAAGGACTTAGAGCAAAAAGCGAGCCACGACCTTATGACCAACGTGCTCAACAAAGTCAGCTTTGAGCAAGAATCCGAAAATGTTTTGTTAAAGGTTTCGCCAGATCAAAAACACGCACTTATTTTCATCGATCTGGATGATTTCAAGGGAGTTAACGACAATTTAGGTCATATTTACGGCGATGTTCTCCTAACCACTGTGGGAAAACGTCTCAAACATCATGTTCGTGAAGGTGATTTAGTGGGTCGTATCGGTGGCGACGAATTCGCAGTCTTACTTTGTAATATTTCAGATGAAGAGTCGGTTTTGGATAGAACGAACACTATGCTTGATTCTGTAAAGAGAAATTTCTCTCATGACGGAGTATCTGTGGGCATTAAAGCAAGTGTTGGTGTGGCTGTCTATCCTGAGCACGGAAAAAATTATAAGGATTTGATTAGTAAGTCTGATATTGCAGTCTACGAATCCAAAAGACGTGGTAAAAATGTGGTAAGTATTTATTCCAAGGAATTTGAGGAACATTAGCAAAAGATAATCCTTTTCACTTCCGAAAAGTGAGCCGATCAGTGCTCTAAACCGTACAATGTCAACATCGAACCCTTTAATATTGACATCATCACTCGTTTATACGATTACTTAAACTGCATATTCACTAAAAAAAGCCAGACACATGAGGGTATATTCCTCTTGTGCCTGGCCTTTATATTCCGTAGATTAAACTTGTCATTTCATCATCAACACATCAAATCTACCATTAAATTCAATGTTATTTCTTAATTTTCTGTAATTGGTGGTTTATTTTGTAAATACTCCCCTCTGGTATAGAGGAACCTGCCATTTTAATGATATTTTCAATCTTTACATTATGCACCATTTTCATCTTTTTCGGATTGGGGGTCATGCCTGCAGAGATCAAAAGTTGCTCGAATAGGGCACTCCCTTCTGGTGTGTCGAGCACTGGTTTTAGTTTATCCTTTACAGAGAAATAGTCAGGGTCAAAAGTGAGCTCTTGTGGAACCGACTCTTTCTCTTCAAACCAGTTTTTCACCCCTTCCTGTTCCATGTCAAGCACGGGTAGCACATAATCGGGATTTGGGGTCTCCACTCGCACGAGGGTCATCTCATCGGTTGCAGATTGTGAGGTCGCTTGGATGAAATTTTCACCTTTTTCTAGCAAAACACCCACAAAGGAAAAGACCTTCTCTCCACTTTGTTCCCCGATTTCCACTCCGTTGACCGATAATTTCACCCAAGTTTGGTTGGAGTAGACCATCAAATCCACCTTCTCGTAGGGACGCTCACGGTAACGTCGCCCCACCAAATGAACGAATCGTTCCTCCTCATTCCAGTAGGCTTTATAGGCATAAAAAGAGTCTTTTTTGATCTGCCGATCAAAGGTGACAAGTCCTTTGTTATTCCGTCCACGCACCCCACCTTCGTCACGTTCATTTGCTGCAAAATCGAACATATTCCACACATAAGTCCCCCAAAGATAGGGTCTTGTGGTGAAAATTTCTGCCATGTTCTGATGAAAAATGGTCTGATACTCTTCGGTATAATCTTTGCATTGTGGCGTGTCGCTATGATATCGCAGCACAGCTTCCACCCCATATTCCGAAAGACAGAGAGGTTTTGTGGGGAATTTTTCATGAAATTGATCTAACCAGACTTCGTGATCGGTCATTACCCCTTGATACCAACCAAAATAGTGGTTATACGCAACCAAATCTGCAATGTCATTTTGTCCTGATTCCATCTCCACAAAGGTCATATTTGCTAAGGTCGTATAGCGATTGGAATCTAAATCCTTCACCATAGTTTGCAACTTTTTCTGATTTTCCGCTAATTCTGGAAGTTCCTCTCCAATGGTGATTTCGTTGGAAATTCCCCAAAAACAAATGGAGGGATGGTTGTAATTTTGCAACACCAATTCCCTCATTTGCGAGATGGTATTGTCCACCCCATCAGGGAGAAATGTGGTAATAAACGGAATCTCTGCCCAAACCACCATCCCCTCTTTATCACAGAGGTTATAGAAATATTGCGGATGTTGATAGTGGGCTAATCGTATGGTATTTGCGCCAATTTCTTTGATTAAACTCATATCTTCCTCTAAATCTTGGGGAGATGTTGCCCATCCTTTGTCCTGACGATCCTGATGTTTCGACACTCCACGCAGTGGATAAGAGGATCCATTGAGGAAAAAACCTTTCTCTGGGTCCACAGAAAAACTGCGAATTCCAAAGGGAATCGAGAGCTCATCAATGACCTCTCCACCTCGTTTGAGCGAGGCAACAAGGGTGTACAGATACGCATTTTTTCGACCATTCCACAAAATAGGACGCTCTAACGAAATGCTGTGAGTTACAACTTTTTCACCCACTTCTCCCCCATCCAAATTTGCGATTATCACCCCTTCTTCATTCAAAATATCGAAAGAAATCGAGACCCCAGATCGCTCTCCTGAAATCGAAGTTTTGAGCGCAATATTCGCAATCTCCCCCTCCACTGTTGGGGTGATATAAATCCCAGAAGAACCATATTCCTCTAAGTCAAAATGAGTTTCCTCCACAAAAATGAGCGAAACACTCCGATATATCCCTCCAAAAAAGGTGAAATCTGCGTGTTGTGGGTAAATTGGAAGGTTTTCGCTGTTATCTGCCACCACTTCGAGCAGGTTCTCCCCTACCACTACTTTTGTGGTAATATCAAATCGAAAAGTCGAAAATCCACCACTATGCTCTCCAACCACAACGCCATTGATGGAAACCCTTGCAAAGTGGTTAACCCCCTCAAATTCGATGAAAATTCGTCCAGAATGAGCAGGAATGGTCAGTTTTTTCTGATAATATCCCTTGCCACGCACATAATCATCCTCACCACTCTGCCCATCTAGGTTATTCCAAGTGTGTGGTAGATGAATTGATTCAAAGTTTTTCTGGTCCATTGAAAAACTCCAATTTTGGTCAATATTAAGTGATTTTCTCATTTTGTTCACTCCTTATTCCTTTTTTTATTTGCTCAATTTCTCCTTGAATTTCACACATTTTCTCAGCCGTAAGGGGATAAAACTTCATCGCAATGAGAGAGATCACCCATCCTAAAATTGGCATCCCCACCAGTAAAAAGACGCTAACTGCCAAAATTTCAGGAGAATTTGGAGTCTCAAGAGAGGGTTGTATCTCACCAAATCCAATCATCGCAAGGGATAATCCGATGATGACAGTCGCAAGGGACGAGACCATTTTATCCACAAAAGAAAAGAGGGTTCCAATCATTCCAGGAATGTAATTCCCACTTCGATAAATCTCGTAATCCGTGCAATCTGCGATCATAGGCACCACAATCACCGAACAAATCGAGGTTGCTGCTCTCATCAGGACATAAAATCCCACGAAGAGGAGCGAAAACAGGTTAAAGTTTGTAAAACCAATATCAAGCTGTGTCATATCCCCAAAAATCATCAGCAAACCCAATATACTTGCGAAAAATATGGATAGAATGGTGTACTGCACAAGGGTTTTCTTCTGCCCTTTTGTTTGTGCTTTTCGCACGCTAATTGCTAAAAACAGGAGGACGAGAGGAGCTGTATAGATATTTAGCTTCCCATATTGTTCGAAATCTTGTGCCAAAATGCCAAATACCATCACTGGCACCACTGCAGTTGCCGTAATCGTAGCTGCAAGTTTGTCGGTTGCAGCAGAAAATACCAATAGCGACAAGGGACGATTGTGACAGATAACATCCCAATATTCTTGCAAGGTCACTTTCTGCCCTTCTTTTATTTGATAAAATTCAGGCGTATCCTTCTCACGAATCCCAAAAACAGCAAGCGCTGTGCAAATTCCTGCTCCAATCACCACAAACCCAATGTATTCCTCGAAAAAAGAAAGGGTAAATCCTCCGTGTTTGGGCTCTAAATACATCGAGGTATAAATGGGAATACCACCAAATAATAGCCCACTAAACAGACCATCAAAAAGTGCGAGGAGAGGGCGCTGTTTGGGATCATTTGTCAGACAACTCTGTGCTGATTTTGTGCAGGCAGTCTGGAAGGTGTAACCCACGATATAAAGCCCATAAATGAGGATAAAATAAGGGATAGACCACCCCTCTGGCACTTGGTGGAGGGTGTGAAATAGGATCCACGCACTGGTCGCCATAATTCCATAACCAATCACCATAGAGGGGCGAAATTTACCGAATTTCGAGTCGGTTTTATCGATGATAAATCCGATCGCTGGGTCGGTAATTCCATCAAAAATACACATGGCTGCGATGAGAAACGACACCATCAGCGCTGCAATTCCAGCAATCCCATTTGCGTAGTAGGAGATGGAACCCATAATGAGTAGAAACAGATTTGTTGACACATTATTTAATGCAAACAGTGCGATTTGCCAGATTTTCGCTCGATTGTAAGAGATATCCATAGCAAGTCTCTCCTTTATAATTAGGTTGTGCGCAGGTATAAAAAAGTTACAGAATCAACCCTTGTTGTTCGTGATAAAGTTGTGGCAGAATGGATGCAAGATTGTTATATTCGGTTAAACTATGAATGCAATTGTTGCGTGCCGTGGCAAGGAGGAGGGATTTTGGCAGAGGTACCTTGCTTTTTTGGACTTTATTTCGGCTCACAGTTTGATTGATCCAGTAACGACTGCGAAACTCGATCCCACCTGGAACCTCACGCACAGCATGAAAAAAAACATTGATGGGAATGCGTGGTTTCAGTGCGATACAAGTTGCAATTTCGAAGGTTTTCATGGAGGATTTTTCCATCATTTCAGGTGTAATCCCAAGTATTTCGAGCTTGCGAAAGGCAATTTCCACAGGGGCTGCCCCTTTCACATTGAAGCCTTCCACAGGGTAGTGAACACGATCAATATTGCGTTTCGAGAGTGGTACACCACTGGTATCTTTGTGCGCCTCTGGTGTTTTTGCCGAGCTATCGGTGTGTGCCACAGGGCACCAAATCATATAGCGAAGCCCCTCTAATGGGTGCCAGTTAAACCACCAATCAATCATTTCAGGGGTAACATCCGGCATAAAGACCTTGGTTGCAGCGAAACTCGTCCCATCCTGCATGAGTCCATACCCCACTTCGGTCTCCAAATATCCATCCTCGAGCAACTCTTTTGCCCGTGAAATAG
>JAWXUK010000015.1:0-21797 GCA_044432785.1 Eubacteriales bacterium
GTGGTTTCGATGTTCGGGGTGATAGGACTGAAATTTGCTGGAGTGGAGGGCACCCCCCCTATTTGGTTTCGACGTGTGGCGCAGGTGTTATCGGGTGCATACATCGGGACCCAGTTCGATCTCAATGATTTTATCGCAATGGCGAAACTACTTCCTTCATCTTTGGTACTATTGGCAGGGTATATGATCATAAGTATAGTAATGGGGTATGTGATGAATCGGGTGTGGAAGATGGACAGAGGAGAGGCGATGCTATCCTGTACCCCGGCAGGGGCATCGGATATGGCACTCATTGCGACAGATCTTGGTATGGACTCTGCAGACCTTATCATCATTCAAGTGGCTCGTTTTATCTATGCTGTGGGGGTATTACCAGCCATCCTCGGCTGGGCAGTTACCTTCTTTTAAAAGTGATTTATCTTGACACATTTCTTTTATATATGTATAATAGGTGCAAGGCGAAGCACATGCAACTTGAAGCCTAAGCTCGAAGATGGAACACAAGGACCGAAATCTGAAAGGAGATTTTTATTGTATGGACTTATCAAAAGAATATAGCCTGAAAAAATATGGCTTTGCTGCGTTTCTTCCCTTACTATTATTTTTACTACTCTATGTGGGGGCGGGACTCTTTTTCACTCTGGCAGGGGCAGAATCCCCCTTTAGTAAAGTGCCCCGTCATGTGGCGCTGATTGTTGGCGTTTTTGTCTCGCTGATTTATAATCCCGGGGTTCCTATGAACAAAAAGGTGGAGTATTTCTGCCAAAAAGCAGGAGATTCTGGGGTGATTATGATTGTATTCATTTATTTGCTGGCAGGTGGCTTCCAAGGGGCTGCTGCTGCAATGGGAGGCAAGCAATCGGTGATCAATCTAGGGCTCACTTACATCCCTGGGATGCTATTGGTTCCGGGTGTGTTCTTGATGTGTTGTCTTATTTCCACCTCTATCGGCACTTCGATGGGTACCATCGCAGCCATGGCGCCAATCGCCCTCGGGGTGGCAGAGGCAGCTGAGATCAATATTGCGCTGATGTCGGCAGCAGTGATCGGTGGCTCGTATTTTGGGGATAACCTTTCGATGATTTCGGATACCACCATCTCGGCAACCCGAGGCTGTGGGGCTGAAATGAAGGATAAATTTAAGATGAACTTCTTTATCGCTGTGCCGGCAGCCGTGGTGGCCTGTGTGTTATATGCGATTTTGGGTGGTTCTGCCAATATCACGGAAGAGATTGGCTCGTACAATCTCATCACCATCATCCCCTATATCGTGGTATTATTTGCTGCACTCAAGGGGTATAATGTAGCCATGGTGCTATTTGTGGGGCTGATTGTCTCGGGGGTCATTGGACTGCTCTTTCAAACGGTCACCCTCTTGGATTGGTTGGCTGGGATTGGTGATGGCATGAGTGGAATGTTTAGCATTTCCATCGTGGCAATCTTAATCTCTGGTATCATTGGTATGGTGCGCCTTAGTGGGGGCATTGAATGGATGGTGGAGAGTGCCACCTCCAAAATCAAGAACAAAAAAGGAGCAGAATACATCATCTCGCTTCTATCGGGAGTGCTATCGGCAGCCCTTGTCAATAACACGATCGCCATCATTATTTCGGCACCCATTGCAAAGGAGATCGGAGGACGGTATCACATTGCGCCCAAACGCATGGCAAGCCTTGTGGATATATTCGCCTGCGCCTTCCTCTCGCTCATGCCACATGATGGTGGGATGCTCATCATGACGGGGCTTGCAGCTGTCTCCCCCATTGAAGTGATTCAATACTCTTTCTATACCTATGCGCTTGTTATTGCAGCACTGATTACCATTCAATTTGAACTATTTAGTAAAGGAAAGACCAATGAAACTAAAATTCACTAAAATGCAAGCCTATGGCAACGATTATGTCTACATTGATGGCATCACCCAAAATTTAGAAGGGGTGGATTTGGGCGCACTCTCCCTTAAATTAAGCGACCGTCATTTCTATATCGGTTCGGATGGTATTGTCATCATTTTAAGCTCGAATGTGGCTGATTTTCGCATGAGAATGTTCAATCCAGACGGAACAGAGGGCGAAATGTGTGGAAATGCCATTCGTAGCCTGGCTCGCTTTGTCTATGATCACAACCTCACGCAAAAGACGGAGTTTCAGGTGGAGACCTTGGGGGGGATCAAAAACCTCACCCTTTATCTGGAAGAGGGTCAAGTGGTCAATATCAAAGCAGATATTGGAGAGCCCATTTTTGATACCAAAAAAATCCCCATTATTACGGAATTACCAGAATTCATCTCGCAAAAGGTAGATATTTTGGATAAAACCTTCGAAATTTCGGCAGTGTCATGGGGGAACCCTCACTGTGTGCTCTTTGTGGAGGATGTGCTTGCCCTAGATCTTCCTAAGTATGGTCCTGCAATCGAACATTCTACCCACGTTTTCCCCAATCGCACAAACGTCACCTTTGCGCAAATTGTCACCCCCAACCACATCAAGATTCGGGAGTGGGAACGTGGCACAGGGGAGACCATCGGCTGTGGCACAGGGTGTTGCACGGCTGTTGTTGTGGCAGTGCGCCTTGGCATGAGCGAGCGTGCAGTTACGGTAGAGCAGATCGGTGGCGACCTTGAAGTGATCTGGGATGAGACCACTGGAAGGGTTCAAATGAAGGGCCCTTCGCACACGGTGTTCGAGTCGGAAATCGAGGTAGCAACATGAAGCAACTAGAAACCCTGATTCAATCTCTAGAGTATCACCTATTACAAGGGGAACTCTCGGTAGAGGTTGGAAATATCTGCGATAACTCTAAATCGGTTACCCAAAACGACCTATTTGTAGCGCTAGTCGGTACAGGTCTGGACTCACACGATTTTATCGGAGATGCTGTGTCCCAAGGGGCGAGGGTGGTTGTGGTGGAACGGGAAGTGGAACTCCCCCCAAATGTCACGGTGATTCGTGTGGCATCCTCACGTCGGGCAATGGCAGTGCTCTCGCAGAATTTTTTCGACCATCCAGCCAAAAAACTTACAACCATTGCCATCACAGGGACCTGTGGCAAGACCTCGACCTCCTATATTATGCGCAATGTCCTCGAAAAATCGGGTAAAAAAGTGGGGCTTATCGGCACCATCGGCTGTTTTATCGAGGGGAAACACTTCAAAACCTCTAACACTACCCCAAGCGCCTACGAAATTCACGGATTTCTGGATCAAATGGTGGAGGCAGGGTGCTCGCACTGCGTGATGGAGGTCTCCTCGCAAGGGATAAAAATGGATCGTGTCTATGGAATCACCTTTGATTACGGACTTTTTACAAATCTTTCGGTGGATCACATTGGCACAAATGAGCACGAAAATTATGAGGAGTATCGCCACTACAAATCCCTGTTTTTCACCCAATGTAAGCAAGGATTTCTCAACGTGGATACTCGTGATCACGAATATATTTCCTCCCATGCTACCTGTGATCTTATCACCTTCGGTCTGGAAAATCAGGGGGCTGATTTGGTGGGGAGTGACCTCGTCTTTTCGGTGGGAGAGTGCGATCTCTCCACTGGTTTTACAGTAAACGGTAATCGCAACTTCACCATCAATATGGCAGGGAAATTCTCGGCTTATAACGCATTATCGGTGGTGTCAGTGGCTTCGGCACTTGGAATTTCGGATGAAATTATCTCACAAGGATTGCTCACCTCGCAAGTAGAGGGGCGAGCTGAGATTGCGAGTCATCAATACGGCTACAAAATTATCATCGACTATGCCCACAACTACGAAGAAATCTCTAACCTCATTGAAACCATCTCACACTACGAGTATGGCACAATGATGTGCATTTTCGGTGGAGGTGGGAATCGTCCTAAGGCTCGGCGGTATGATTTCGGCAAGGCGATTGGAAAATTTGCAGATCTCACCATCATCACAGAGGATAATCCTCGATTTGAATCCTTCGAAGAGATCAATGAAGAGATCATTCGTGGACTAGGGGAGAGCGATGGTAACTATGTGGTCATTCAAGATCGCAAAGAGGCAATTGCTCATGCAGTTTCGACGGCAAAAAAGGGGGACATTATCCTCCTTGTGGGCAAAGGCCACGAAAGTTACCAAGATATTCGAGGTGTTAAGCACCATTGGAGCGAAAAAGAAGCCATCTTCGAGGTGGAACAGGCATATCATAAATAAAAACAGGGTGATTCGTCCCAAGTAGGTAAGAATCACCCTGTTTTTTTAGTTAAAAAGCTGACTTAAATCATAGCTTGCCATATCTGGGAAGAGGAGTAGAATGAGTAGCAAAATATAGATAATGTAGGGGAGCATCCCTGATTTTCGTCTGGGTCTCCAACGTTTGAGGGAGGAGAGTAGTTCGTGGACGGGACGTGCCACATCAGGTGGGAAGGTTTTTGCGTTTTCGGAGAGTGTTTTGTAGAAAAAGGAGATGCTGTATTTGCTGGCGCCATAGGTAGTGAAGAGGTAGCGCAAAAAGGTGGAGCGAAATTCCCAGTGACTGGTGTAGAAGAAAAATGCCTCGGACTGGAAAAACTGGTTCCATACCTCTTTGACCTCTTTGCGATGCTTTGTATTGTAATGTTTGTAAATGAGGGGGAGATTTTTTAGCTCCTTGAGCAGTTGGGTGGAATAATCCTCTAAAATTTCGGAATTTTCGATGATTTTATCAAAAGTGGCAGCCATATCGTCGAAAGGGATTTGGAAGGTATCTATCGGCTCTTGTGCATTGGTGGCTTGGGCTGTTCTTGCAAATTCCTCTTCAAAGGAGAGAGGCTGCGCTTCGAAGGGGGACTGATTGGTAGGGGGGTGTGGCGCAAAGTCTACGAGGTCGCTGGGGTCTGGCAAACTATGCTCGTCAGGCTGGGGAGAGGGGAGCTTGTGCGAGCGCTCGGCAATGGCAAGGGCAGAGAGGTAGGCTGCGTGGATTGCCTGAAATTCCTGTGGGAATTCTTCAGGGTGATAGCGAGCCACCTGCCTTGCGTATGCTTTTTTGATTAGTTTTTTATCATCGGTATAGGGGGTATCTAGTAATTCCCAAATATTCACTGTATCACCTGATTTCTGGTGTTTTCTTCACTTTTTGGAAGATGAATTTATTCGTCGTCATCCTCGTCGTCCTCTTCGGTGTCGTACCAGGTCCAAGAATCCTCTTCGGTGTTTTCAAAGGGGTCGTAACTGAGGGCCCCTTTGAGATCTTGAAGGGTGACGTAAAAGTCTCGCTTGAGCTCGTTTCGTTTTAGGGTGGATTTTGTTTGACCTAATTCGAGGAGAAATTGTCGGAGGGAGTAGGAAATATGTTCACGCATATGACCCTGTGCACTCATGAAAATATTGTTTGCGATGGAGGACAAAAACTCCACCTCTTCTTCGTCCTTTGTACGCTTTTTATAGGATTGGAGGAGGAGACGTCGTTTTTCGATTTCCTCGGGGGAGAGGTTTTTGCAAGATTTTGAGGTGAGCACCTTTTGTACGGGAATTTGAGTGGAAAATGGGGTTGCCTCCACCTCTAAAATGCCGTTTAGGTCGTAGGTGAAACGGATATAAATTCCGTCGGATTGAGGGTCGATTTTCACTTCGAGAGCGCCAAGGGAGAGGTTATCTCGTGCGAGGATTTGCTCCCCTTGAAAGACTCTGACCTCGATGGATTTCTGCCCTTTTTTGTGGGGGTAATAGAGCTCTTGTCGGCTGACAGGAAGGACGGTATTGCGAGAAATAATGGTGGAGAAGAGATCCCTTGCAGGGTCTGCCTCGTTATGGACAGCGACTCCGAGGGAAAAGGGGCAGATATCGGTTAAAAGTACCTGTTTGATATCTTCGTCACGGTCCTTAATGCCGGCATAAATTCCCACGCCATTTGCGACGATTTGATCGGGTTCTCCGAGATAAATGGGGGTGGATTTGAAAATATGTCGGATGAACTGCGCTACTAGCTTCAGTTTGCACCCACCACCCACTAAAACAACGTCGTCGATGTCGTCGAAGGGGGTCTTGCTATCGGCGAGTGCCTGAAAAACCACTTTTCGAATGCGAGAGAAAAGTTCACCACAAATTTTGACGAGTTCGGAACGAGAGAAGCCAAAAGAACTTGAAAATTGGGGAAGGGGGATGGAAACCAGCATTTGTTCCTCGTTTGAGAGAACGAATTTGCACATCTCGGCATGTTTGAGGAGGATTCCCTTTGCTTGGTCGTTGAGGGAGGCAAAGGTGACACGATTTTTCGTGCAGAAATACTGCGCAATGACGTGATCGAAGTCGTCCCCACCGAGTTTGTTATCCCCACTGACGGCGAGGACACTCACCACATTTTCAAAACACTCCACGAGGGAGACATCAAGTGTTCCCCCTCCAAGGTCTACCACGAGGAGGAGACAGTCGTTGTGTCCATGCGTGGTGCGTGCAGAGAGCGCAGCGGCAGAGGGCTCGTTTATCACACGTTCCACCACAAGTCCGGCAAGCTCTCCGGCACGTTTTGTGGCGATCCGTTGGTCGTCGTTGAAATAGGCAGGGACGCTGATCACAGCGTGGGTGACAGGCTCCCCTAAAAAATTCTCGGCATCCTCTTTGAGGGTGCGTAGGACGAAGGAAGAGAGGTCTTCCGGTGTAAAGTACTTGTTTTTGTGATAAAACTTTGTTTCAGTCCCCATAAAGCGCTTGAAGGAGGAAAAGGTGGCTTCCGGATGGGTGACCAATCTCTCACGTGCTGCTTGACCGACATAGATGGAATCCTCTTCAAAGCTGACAACACTGGGGGTGAGGAAACTTCCGAAGGAATTGGGAATCAAGATGGGAAGACCGTTGCGATGGATGGCGACAAGGCTGTTGGTTGTGCCAAGGTCAATACCAATGGTGGGCATAGGAGGGCTCCTTTCTGTTGTGTTAGGTCAAAGATTGTTGATGATATGCCACCAACAAATCCACGCAAGCACCGTAGGACTTCATGCCAAGCTCTTGCTCGTTACTCTTGAGGAATTCGTCGTAGACTTGGTGGGAGGCATCTTTGACGGGGGATTCAAACTGCGCCCAGTAAGCTACGGTATAGTTCCAGTCGATAAAAATTTCTGGGGTGAAGTGCTCTGCTACTATGGTGTCCCATAGATCGGGTGACACCGAGGAGAGGGCAGAGGAGAGTTGCATCAGTCCATAGAGGGCGCCTGAATACCGGAAAATGACGTCGTCACTCTTGGAGCAGGCGATAATAGCGAGAAAATTTGCCTCTTGCTCGGGGGCGATGGAGCGCTGATGCGCCATCTCGTGAGCGATGGTGACGGGGTGGAGGACGGATGGCGTGTCGATATTGACATTTGCCTCACCAGTGTAGGGGGAGTACATGCCAGAAAAGCCAAAATGACTCTGAAAGCGAGAGAGGACAAGGGGTTTGGTGGAGGTCTCACCCATTGCGAGGAAGGGGAATTCTGCTTCCAGTGGAAGATAGAGTGTGGTGGCAGAGCCGAAATATTGGCTCTGCTCCACGTCGAAATTGAGGGTGTCGTCTCGTGGGACACGGGTAGAGAGTTTTGCTGCCTCTTTTGCGTAGGTTAGAGTGGTATCATAGAGCTCGTCGACAGAATAGGGGTCGATATCAAGTCCTGTACGCTCAGCAAAGGAGGGGACGTAATAGAGGACATTCCAAAACCAAAAGAGCCAGACCAGAACCCACAAGACCACTGCCACCAGCACTTTAAGGTGGAACAATTGGAAGAGGGGATGGCGCTTGCGCACACAATTTCGCACACGAAACCCAACCCAAACCACCACAAAAATGGCAAGTAGGATGAGCGCCCCCTCGCCCAGAGCAAAGGGGATGGGATCTGTGAGGGTGGCGAGGAACTTTGCCATCGGTTTGACACATCCATCCACCCAACTGGAAATGAGGGCTGTGTTGTTACGAAGTACCCAAAAGAGTCCAAGCAACACAAGAGGGAGGTAAAATGCCAAAAAATGCACAACTGCGATGATATTTTTGGATGGATTTCCACGATAGTTCGAATTCTTGGCGGGGATATACATAATTGACTCCCTTCTTTTGTAATGGATGAGGTTAGTCGGTATTTGTCACGAGGTGGTTTACCCCAAATTTTTCGTAGAAAAAGAGGACATCATCAAATTGATAGACAATCTGATCCTCTAAAATGGGGCGACCACCTGGGTAGCAGAGGGATTTCGTGATGGTGACCGTGAAATCTTTTTTCCTTAGCTGCAGCTTTTTGATCAAAGCTTCCTCGTAAAAGAGGTAAAGGGGGTGGGAAATGGCTCGAGTAATGGCAGTTTTCGGGGTGGGGAGGCTTAAAACAGGGAAAGCTGTTTGAGAATAGTTAGAAAACTGCTCGAGTTTTGCAGTGAGTAGGGTGGTGATATCGGCGAAGAGGTCTGCCTCTTCGATGACCTTATCCTTGAGAAATTTATCAAAATTAAAGGCAGAGTAGTCCTGCTGCGTGGTTACGATGGCTGTAAATTTCATGGAAGGATAGCGAGAAAGTCCGTAGGACAGTCCACTATTTTTAAGATTTAGGTCGAGGAGGAAGAGATATTTATCACTGTGTTTTTTCACATAGTTCAGAGCGACAAGATGGAAAAGCAACAGCGCAAACAATCCCCCCATTAGGAAGAGAATTTGGATGGGGATGTATAGGTTGAAGAGTGCCATGATGTCCCTCGCTTTATTGGTTTAAGCCTTTTGTGATGCCTTTTGCATGAAACGCTCGTTTTGAATGATGAATCTTTGATGCTCGCCTGTTCCAATCACGCCAGCAGAATCAAAGGCTGTGACCTTGAAGGTGAGCTTCTTGCCGTCTACTTCGAGGAGTTCGCTCTCTGCCCAGACCTCGAGTCCGAGGGGGGTAGCAGATTGGTGGCTCACCGAGAGTGAGATCCCGACCGAGCCCTCGCCCTCTGCTAAGCAGGGGACGATGGAGGTGAGTGCAGCTTTTTCCATGAGAGCCACCATCGAGGGGGTGGCGAAGACCTGAAGATCTCCCGAACCCATTGTGGCTGCGGTGTTTTGGTCGGTGACGGTGGTACGGGCGGTTCCCTTTAATCCTGTGGTTAGTTCCATAATAATAGCTCCTTTTTTTGTTGTTAAAATATTGGGAGAGGAATAAAATTCCCTTCTGTGTATAAAGACTCATCTTTATTTTAATGTATTTCTCGAAATATTGCAAGGGAAACCGAAAAAATTTTTCTAAAAAAAAGAAAAATATCCACCATTCGCATTGGATTTCCTCTTGCAAGGGGAGGGGGGATGTGTTATAATAAGCATGGAATATTACATCAACACCCAATCAAGGAGGAATGATTGTGCCATCCGACCCTATATGGTTCCTGTTATTAGTGGCAAGTGCCGGGCTCAATATCGCACTTTTTCTACGCAAACCCTTAACCAACCGTCTCTCGAAACCGAAAGGTGAGATGATGGAAGAAAAAATCCTCGCCATGGTAGAAGAGGGTGAGGAAGAGGGCAGTATCAAAGCTAGCGAAAAAGAACTCATTGAAAATATCCTCGAATTTAACGACCTGACTGCCGAGGACGTGATGATTCACCGTCGTGACGTCATCATGATCGGTCAAAAAGAGGACCACGAGAAGGTCATGGAGATGATCGCTACCTCGGGGCTCTCTCGTTTTCCTGTCTACAACACTGACGCAGACGATATTGTTGGGGTACTCTCGACCAGAGAATATCTGCTCAATTACCATGCGCCGGAGAAGAAAACCATCGAGGAGCTAATGCGTCCGGCGTTCTTTGTGCCACAACGAGTGGCCGCTGAGAAACTGCTCCGTGATATGCAAAGTAAAAAGAATCACTTCGCCATTGTGGTAGACGAATATGGTGGAGTGGGTGGAATTGTTACCCTTGAGGACCTTTTAGAGGAAATTGTGGGCAACATTTACGACGAATTCGACCCACAAGCGCAGCTCGAGATCATCCCTTTAGAGGAGAATCTATGGCGTGTGAGTGGTGGAACCGACCTTGAAGAACTCGCCGAGGTTTTGGGACTTACCCTGCCTGACGAGGAACTCGACTTTGATACGGTTGGGGGCCTGGTCTTTGATCAACTCGCCATGATTCCTGAGGATGGAAGCCACCCTGTGGTGGATGGTTTGGGTCTGCACATTCAAGTGGAAGAGATGCAAGAGCGTCGCATTCTGTGGGTGCTTATCTCACGTCTTGACCCCCGAAAACCATCACTAGAGAAACCCGAAAAGGAGATAAAATCATGATAAAAGCCGCCTTTTTCGACGTGGACGGCACTTTACTATCCCTCGAAACACATGAAATGCCACAGTCTGCCCGTGAGGCATTGCAAGGGCTGCGAGATAACGGCATCAAGGTCTTTGTTTCGACGGGGCGACATCCCCTCATGCTCGAAGCAGTAAGAGAACTCTTCGACTTCGACGGATACATCACCCTAAACGGTCAGATCGCCTTCGACAAGGAGGATATCTTACGCAAATCCCCCATCCCCACCGAAATTGTCAAGCAGTTGGTGGACCGTATTGAGGGGGAGGAGCTGACCTGTATGGTGCTAGAAGAGGACTACGTTTATGGAAACCGTGTCTCGGAATTGATTACAGAGACCATGTTTAAACTAGGGCTACCCACCCCCCAAATCATGAGCATGGAACGCACAAAGAAACATGCCGTTTACCAAGTGATCGCCTTTGTGAGCGAGGAATACGAAGCACCACTCTGTCGCCCCCTTGCAGGGGTAGAGTTTGTTCGGTGGAACCAATATTTCCTTGACGTTGTGCCGGATGATGGTGGAAAACACCGTGGTATCCAAGCCGTAATGGAAAAATATGGATTCACCCAAGAGGAGGTCATCGCCTTCGGAGATGGGGATAATGATAAAACCATGCTTGGATTTGCCGGAATCGGTGTGGCAATGGGTGGGGCAGCCGAGGATGTGCGCGCGGCCGCAAACTATGTCACCGATACCGTGGACGAGAATGGAATTGCCAACGGGCTCAAACATTTTGGGCTGATATAAGAATAGGTCAGGTTGCCCTCGATAGGGGACCAATCACAGGAGGAACACTATGAAAATCACATTTTACGGAGGTGCCACGGTCGGAACTGGGAGCTGCTATCTCATCGAAATCGGGGAAGAAAACCTTCTAGTAGACTGCGGTATGCAACGAGGACAGGATGAATTCGACAACAACAACCTCGGATTCTACGCAAGCCACCTCGACCATGTGATCGCCACCCATGGACGGATTGATTATGGAGGACGTCTGCCTATTTTAGTGCGAGATGGCTTTTATGGTAACATTTATACCACGGAGCAGATCAAAAACGTCTTGGGGATTATGCTCGAAGAGGCGGCTGTGGTGCACACCCACCACGCAGAGCGATATAATAACAAAGGACGCCGTAAGGGTCTGCCCCCTGTGGAGCCTCTCTATACGGTCGCCGATGTTCAAGCAGCCATACAACAAACCAGCACCGTTGCATATGGCGAAACCATCACCCTATCCCCTTGCATTAAAATGCGTCTCCAAGATGGAGGACATTATTTCGGTTCGGCAATTGTGGAATTATGGCTCACTGAGGGGGATGTGACACGTAAACTGGTCTTCTCCGGGTGTTTGGGAAATCGCAACAAAGAGGGGGGTAAGCCCCCTAGCATCGTGACCGAAGCAGACTATGTGGTGCTTGATGCCATCTGTTGCAACGAAATTCACCCGACCGAGACCTTTTTTAAGCGAGATCTTGCCGAAGTCCTTGATAATACCTTCACGCATGGTGGTACAGCAGTGATCCCTGCCTCGATGACAGGACACTGCGTGGAGCTCCTCCGTACCCTCAAGCAAATCAAGGAAGAGGGCTTGGTCTCCAGTGTACCTGAATTTCCAGTGTACTTTGATAACGGCGTGAGTGCCACCATCGCAGAAATGAGCGAGAAATTTGCCCCCGAACCAGAACGAGCCTCTGAGTTTACCTTTGAAGGGTTACACCGTTGTGCTACATTGGAGGAATCTCGAGCCCTGAATGATGATCCAACACCAAAACTCATCATTGCACCGATGGGGGATAGCGAGCATGGAAGGGTTACCCACCATCTCAAGCACCTACTATGGAGCAAAAACAATACCGTCATCCTACTCGGAAATCAAGACGAAACCAGCCTCAGTCAACGTCTTCTCGATGGAATCACCCACGTTTCGATTTTGGAAGAGGAATTTAATGTCAACGCCACCATAACGAAGGTGGAGGGGATGCCCTCACGTGCTGATAAACAACAGCTTTGCAGATGGATGGGACACTTCACGACCCCTCCTGAGCGTGTCTTTGTGGTGAGAACCCAGACGGGGACCATCGAAGATTTCTCGGAGATGCTTGCAAAACAAGGGATGGAAGCCCACCTCCCCTTCAACCGTCAGGTCTACGACCTTTTGGAAAATAAGGTGGTAGAAGATGGTTATCGGGAAAAAGAAAGTCAGCGCCATCGCTCTCGTTTCCATATCCGTGAATATGTGAAACTACAGGACACTGTGAGCGAGCTCTCGAGTTTGGCACGCAACCCTCGTATCAATCGGATGGAGGATTTCGTGTTCCTCTCCAAACAAATTGACGAAATTATCACTTATTGGGAAGAGAAGCTGAAGTGAGTATAGTGAATGATAGAAAACGAGCCTGTGAGACCTTATGGGAAAAAGATTGGATTGCAGTGATCTTGATTTACCTAGTGCTGACAGAAGTGTTTCCACAGGTAATGGCAATGATCACACCGAATACGGCTGGGACACTGCTTACGTGCCTTGCGATAGGGGATATGGCGAGTATGGTGACGGTATTTAACGAGCCAGGGGCGACTGCGTCGCTCTGCTGTACCATTGTGCTGATCTTTTTCACGGCTGTGACCGGTTTTGGCCTGCATTTTTGGGCACTGGGCTTGGTGCGTGAGCAAAAAGTTACGACCGAGACCTTATTCGAGGGATTTGGCAATGTGGGAGCCATCCTAATGGCATCCCTCATGCGAGTGACTTGCATGGCGATCTGGCTGATGTTGATCTCCTTTGCAAGTGCCCTCCCCGTCTCACTTTTGTCCATTGTCGTGACCTCGATTGGAATTTCGGAAGAGCTAGTCATTTATGGATTTATGGGGCTTGTCATGTGGGTGGGTACCATACTCATCTCGTGGCGCTATTGCCTGTTGCCCTTTTGTTATTACGATGCGCCCACTTTATGGCCTAATCGGTTGGTACGACAGAGCACTCAACTCATGTTAGGGCAGTATAAACGATTATTTTCCCTCTATCTGTCGTTTTGGCGATATTATCTTGTCCATGTGCTGTGTGCCCTCTTTGCGTGGGTGCTCGTTCATCTCGACTTGTTGCTGTCTGTGCAAGAGATTACAATGGAACAATTTGCGCAAGAGGTGTTCACGCTTTCTATGGGGCCTGCGATGGCATCCCTCCTATTCGTGGTGCAACTGGTGGTCTCGGTGTTCTTGCTACCTAAATTGATGGTGGCACTTGCTGCTTTTTACGAAGAGTGCAAAATGAAATGTGCGAATTCCCCACAAATAGAAAACTAAGCCTCTAAGCCATTGTTTATCACTGGAAGAGATTGCTACCCCTCTCCCTACATGGGAGAGGGGTTTTTACATAGGCAGGTTTATTCACACTAGAAAGCAAAAAAATCTATCCCCATTTCTGGAGATAGATTTTTTGGTTTTAAGAAATATCCTGAGTAATCCTAGTAGAGGGTGGCAGGGGTGATATAGGAGATAGCAGGACCTGTGATCGAAGTGACATCCACGGCTGCCGTAGATTCCTCTTGCCAGATTTCGATTTTTTCGTTAGAGAGTGAGGTGCTTGCATTGAACTTCCAGAGAGGATCTCCCCAGTCTACGAAGTACATGATGTGGTAGCCTTGTGTGGAGGAACCGGTATTTTGGACAATTCCGGTATCACCAGGTTTGCGATCTGGGTCGAGTGCCCACTCGCTGAAGGTATCGACATAGCCACTGATCTCGGAAATGCCTTCAATCATACCACCATTGGCAGCGCTGCCAGAGTCTACACTGTGCTCTGTAGCGAGTGCAGCAAATTGATCTTCAGAAGATCCATCGGCTTTCCATTGTTCGAGCATGGCTTCGGCTTCCACTAGAGTGGCTGCAAATTCTTCTTCGGTGGGGATGGTATCGCTTGCACCGAGGTAGATATGTCGGATGGTAGAGGTAGGGAGATCGGCTTGTTTGCGCTCGTGGAAGTAGAGCAAATAGTAGGTGGCACTGCTCTCGGAGACAGAAGGTGCGAGGAAGATATCTCCCTCCACACGATCAGGGCTGAGCGCCCACTCGCCGAAGAGACTGTTAGACTCGTACCCTGAGGATAAAACAGGGGTACGCAATGCGATATTGGAAACATCATCACCATATTCTTCGGCAACAGCATCAAGATCCACATCTTCTTGAGAGATTTCTTCTTCCACTGCGTTTAAGGTCTCGAAGAGGATATCTGTCTCGGCTTGAAGGGTGGCAGCGATGACCTCGGGGTCGATATCAACCACTTCACCATTTTCCTCTTTTGTGGTGTCTACGCTAACAGAGAAGGTGAACTGCGAGGTGGTGATTAGGTCGAAACTATCGGGGTTTTCGGCATAATGAGTATCAAACTCTGCTTCAGTGTGAGTGAGAGAATCGTACTGATCTTGCACAAAATAGCTTGCGACGATTTCTTTTCTCAGGATGTCTAAAAAGGCATCCTCGGTCAAATAGGGGCTATATTGCATGCGCAAATAGCTATCTAAGCTGTTGGTATAGCCGATCCAAGCAATATTTAGGCTGGCCACGGTATCGCTGTAGGTTTGCTCGCCTTCAGCAGAGAGGACATAGCCGGCGTTTTGCGCAGCTGTGTAGAGGGCATGAATCTCTTCCAAAGAAGAGATGGAGTTTTGCACAAAAATGTCGTGCCAAGTCTCGCCAGTGGTGAAGCTATAGATAACTTCATCAGGAGAGGTAGCGTAATCATAGGGGAAGCCGTCTTCGGCAGCAGGAATCGTACCACTGAGTGCCGAGTAGAGCTGATCTTGATAAAAGAGCTGGAGCTGACCGGCTGTGTAATCTGTGCCACCGATGGTGACGGCAGTGGCAGAACGCTGATAAATCCCTTGGTTCCAGAAGGTAAGACCGAACGCAACCACGATTCCGAGCACAACGAGTACGGTTACGAGGGCGGATTTTCGTTTCTCCTCCTCCTGTTGATTTTGTAGAAATTTACGCTTTTGCTCGACGGTAGGGTCTGCCGAGCGACTTCTTCTTTCACGTGATGCACTCACAATATTTCATTCCTTCCATAAATTGTTTTCATTTTAATTCATACAAAAAAGTTGCGTGTTGGACATACAACACGCAAACTGTGTACGCAAAGGGAGTGTTTACAAATCTCCCGCTTTGGCCGTGTAAATCCCATTGAAACCTGCTTCTTTGCAGGTGGGTCGCCTCCGTCATACTCCGTCGCTTCCAACGTCCAACGTCTGGTATACCAGAGCCGGGAGGCCTGCGAGCCGCATCACGAGGTGGGCGTCCCTTATTCAAAATGTGGTTTATAAAGATTTAATCACGCACCAAGCAGGAAATAGACTTGTAGTGTTAGGATGTCCAGAAAAGGGGGGATTACTCCTCGTCCTCTTCGAAAAAACGATCCATAAAGAGCTCGTAGACTGCTTCGAGTTCTTCGTCGGTATCAGGGGAAGAGAGCAATTCCTCGCCATCCTCTTCGATAACCTTTAAGATGATAAGTCCGCTTTCTTCATCGTCGACATCCACTTCATCTTCCATTTCTGCAGGGAAAAACGCATGGTATAGAACGTCGTTATAGGTGACGGAGTCGAGCGGTTCGAGCTCGTGGGTATTGCCGTCCTCGTCTTCAATTGTGTAGAAATCAGGGCCGAAACTATCTTCCATGTTGGGGCACCTCCTTTTAGTGTAACTATATTGTATCGTAAACAAGACTAAAAATCAAGTCCTATCGAAAAAAAACTATAAAAATTTGAAAGGTTCTTGTCAAGAGAAAGAACATGTGGTATAGTATAAGGTAGGTGAAATGTGACACAATTTTGGATCTCACCGAAATCCACATCCCAAATGGAGGTGCAACGTGGAAAAAGAACAAAAACCAAAGAAACGCAGAAAAAGAAAACACATCATTGTCAGGGTGCTAATCACTCTGTTTAAGGTGATAGGAACCATTTTATTGATTGGAATCACCACAGGGGCGATCCTTGCGTGTTTTGCAGCGGTTTACATAAAAACCGTGATTATTCCGCAATCTAGCCTCGATTTTGATAGCTTTCTCATCAATGAAAATAGCGTCATGTATGCCGTCGACCCCGTCACAGGTAACACTGTGGAACAGGTGACATTGCTGGCTACTTCGAGTAGTATCGAAAAGCAATACGAGGATTTCCCCTCTCATCTCGTTGAGGCAACCATCGCCATCGAGGATAAACGTTTCCTAGAACATGACGGGGTGGACTGGTTACGGACTGCGGCAGCGGTAATCTATATGTTCACAGGGGACGATATCCAAGGGGGATCCACCCTCACCCAACAGACCATCAAAAACCTCACCCAATTTAACGATATTACGGTCAAACGCAAAGTGATCGAGATTTTCCGTGCCCTCGACGTGGATGCCAACTACTCCAAAGAGGACATCATCACAAAATATCTCAACATCATCTACCTCGGCGAAGGCTGCGAAGGGGTGGGGGCTGCGTCATGGGAATATTTCGATAAGGACGTGAGCGAGCTCACCCTTGCCCAGAGCGCAAGCCTGATCTCCATCACCAACAACCCCTCGATTTACAGTCCTTACGCCACCCTGATCACCACAAATTCCACCACAGGACAGAAGGAAACAGGGTATGACCGAAATAAAGATCGCCAAGAATTGGTGCTCTACCTCATGCTCGAGCAGGGGAAAATTTCCCAAGCCGAGCACGATGCCGCAGTGGCAGAGGATCTCAATTTCTCTCGCTCTGCCGAAGAAGAGGAACCCGACGTTGTCTATACTTGGTATGAAGAGCAGGTGATCTCGGATGTCCGTAAAGACCTCATGGCGCAGTACGGCTACACCGAAAAGGCAGCCAATAGCCTCCTCTCCACAGGGGGACTCTCCATCTATTCCCTTGTGGATCTCGACGTGCAACAAGTGGCAGAGAGCATTTACGAAGATTGGAGCAATCTCGACTATCCCTCGAAAAATGGACAACCTTTGCAATCTGCAATCACCATTATTGACAACCAAACAGGGGATATTGCTGCCATGGTAGGCCAGATGGGTGAGAAAACACTCAACCTCGGCATGAACTTTGCAAGTGAGGCACGACGTCAGCCGGGCTCCTCCATCAAACCCCTTAGCGTCTATGCACCAGCATTAGATCTCGGACTCATTACCCCTTATTCCATCATTGATGACTATCCCTATCAAGTGCTAGGTGGTAGTGCGTGGCCTGTCAACGCACATGGCTACTATAGTGGTATGATCAACGTCATTTCTGCAGTGCGCAGTTCTCACAACACGGTTGCAGTGCGTATTGTTGCAGATCTGCTCACCCCAGAAACCAGCTACCAATATGCAGAAAACGTCTTCCACTTAGACCTCGAAGATGGGGTGATGGTGGGGGATATGATGATGAGTGATATCGCAGTTGCACCACTCGCTCTTGGTGGACTTACCACAGGTGTGACCACTCGTGAGATGGCGCAAGCCTTTTCCACCTTCCCAAATCAAGGTGTCTACACACACTCACGCACTTACACAATAGTCAAAGATAAAGACGGCAACGTCATTTTGGATAACCGTCAACTACAAGAGGTGGCAATCCAAGAGACCACGGCTTCCTATATCAACACCCTTCTCAAAGGGGTGGTGAGTAGTGGTACCGGTACGTCGGCACGTTTCAACGGCATGACCATTGCTGGTAAAACAGGTACCACAAGTAACAAATACGACGTATGGTTTGTGGGTTATACCCCTTATTATACGGCTGCTGTTTGGGTGGGATACGAATACAACGAGCAGGTCACAGCTGTCTATGGTACCCCTGGTATCATGTGGAAATCCGTGATGGAGCCCCTGCATGTCGAGCTCGAAAATATCGATTTCTCCACCCCGAGTGGGCAATCTTCCTATAGTTATTGCCTTGATAGTGGGTTGCGTGCCAACGAATATTGTAGCATTGATGTGCGTGGCACACGTGTTGCCACAGGTCAGGCATTCTCGGGACATGCCCCCTCAGAGACCTGCACCGTGCACACCGAAGCTGCTACGGTTCGCATCTGTGTGGATTCTGTGGTCACAAACGAAGAAGGGGAAACGGTGGGATATTGTCTGGCTGGGGATCTTTGTCCTGAGCTTAGCGTTAAAACCGTGGCTTATCTCGATTACGATCGTGAGCAAATGGGTAGCGCTAAAGCAGCAGATGATGCCTATCTCTTTAGTCGCTTGAATCTTACCCCTTGCACCATTCATGTTGACGGTTGGACCGATGACCTCGTTCCACTCGACCCTGAAACCGGGCTACCACTCTTCCCGATTGACCCTGAAACAGGGGAATATATTATCCCAGTGGATCCAACCACAGGGCTTCCGATCTGGCCACCGATTGATTCAGGGGTTCCAGGAGTGACCGTTCCAGTCATCCCGAACCTGCCGAGCACAGACACGCCAGATTCGTCAGACCAGCCGGAGGAACCGACGCCAGAGGAAGATATCATCATACCGGTGATCCCGACACTGCCGGATAGTCCGGTTAACCCAGAAGCCACCATTCCGGGGGTTGGCTAGCCACCTTCGGACACTCATAAAAAGAGGAGAATTGCAATGCTATTAGCTGTGGATATCGGCAACAGTAACATCGTTATCGGAGGGATGCAGGATACCGAAATTATCTTCGAAGCACGGATTGCCACCGACACTATGCGTACCTCGGACCAATATGGCGCAGAGATTCGCAACATCATCTCGCTCTTCAAGGTAGCCCCTGAAGAGTTCACCGATTGTATCATCTCGTCGGTGGTTCCCCCTGTCTTTCATGCAGTGCGCACAGGGATTCAAAAAATGATTGACAAAGAGGTCATGATTGTGGGGCCTGGCACCAAAACGGGGATGAATATCCAGATGGAGTCCCCCTCTTCGGTGGGTGGCGACCTCATCGTGGCAGCGGTAGCAGCAAGCAGCAAATACCCCCTCCCCATCATTTTAATCGACCTCGGCACAGCCACCACCGTGACCGTGATCGGCGAGGGTAACACATTCCTCGGCGGATGTATCATCCCTGGGGTACGAGTGGCCTCTGAGGCGCTTTCTTCACGCACAGCGCAACTTCCAGGTATTCAGTTAGACAAACCAGAACGTGTCATCGGTAAAAATACGGTGGACTGCATGCGTAGTGGTATCATGTACGGCGCAGCAGGGAGCATTGATGGTATCATCGAGCGCATGGAAGAGGAACTCGGACAGCGCACCACCATCATTGCAACAGGGGGAATCGCTCCCTTTGTTACGGCACTGTGCAAACGTGAAATCCACCTCGAGCGCAACCTTGTCCTTGAAGGGCTTGGTATTGTGTATGAGAAAAATAAGGACCGTCAGTCCAAGTAAAACAAAAAAGCAGTCTAGCTCCAACAGGAACTAGGCTGCTTTCTTTTTGTGGTGAGAGGGATTGGCTGAAAGGCTATTTATTTTGGTTGAAAATCAGAGAAAAAGCAGTCGTGCACAGCTTGGACGGCACGTTTTGCATCACGTTCATCCACCAATACCGAAACTTTGACCTCACTGGTGGAGATCATATTGATATTGATCTGAGCATCCGATAGCGCGCCAAACATTTTAGCTGCGATACCAGGACTATTGATCATGCCGGCACCCACTACAGAAATCTTGGCGATTTCGGTGGAGTACTCTAGATCTTCAAATCCGAGTTGTGCCTGATTTTCCATCAGGATGGTGCGTGCTGATTCCATATCATTTTGCGCCACGGTAAAGCTGATATCCTTGGTTTCGTCACGACCGATGGATTGCAAAATGATATCCACGTTGATTTGGTGCTTTGCGAGGAGGGAAAAGACCTTATAGGCAATTCCGGGGTGATTTTTAAGATGAAGGAGAGCAATCCGTGCCACATCGGCATCCTTTGCCACTCCGCTCACATGAAATTTTTCCATAGTGACCTCCTTAACTTTTGTACCTGGTTTTCCTGAAAAACTAGATAATACTTCTAAATTGACCCCATACCGTTTCGCCATTTCAACCGAGCGATTGTGTAGCACTTGCGCCCCTAGGGTGGAGAGCTCGAGCATCTCGTCAAAGGTGATTTCATCGAGCTTGAGGGCGCCTTCCACGTTGCGAGGATCGGCAGTGTATACCCCTTCGACGTCGGTGTAGATCTGGCAGAGATCAGCAGACATGATGGCAGCTAGTGCCACTGCAGAGGTATCGGATCCTCCACGTCCTAGGGTTGTAAGGTCGTTATAACGGTCGATTCCTTGGAAGCCTGCCACGATGACAACCTTGTTTTGGTCGAGTTCTCGTTTGACACGTTCGGTATCGATTTTTGAAATTCGAGCAGCAGTGTGGGAGGTATCGGTTAAAAATCCTGCCTGCCACCCCGTGAGGGAGACTGCCTGTACCCCGAGAGCTTGCACTGCCATAGCGCAGAGCGAGATGGAGATCTGCTCGCCCGAAGCGAGGAGCATATCAAGCTCACGCTTAGAGGCATTGGGGTTTTGTGCTTCGGCTTTTTCGAGTAGATGATCGGTGGTATCTCCTTGTGCAGAGAGAACTGCCACCACTTGGTTTCCGGCCTTGACCGTGTTGACAATGATTTGTGCAACATTGGCGATACGATCGGTTTCGGCAACCGAGGTGCCACCAAATTTTTGAACTATGAGAGACATGGTATTCCTCCTAAAACTGGGAAAGGGTTATCAAAAGGGGTTCCCTTGTCACACGACGAACAAGGGAGGACCTTTTATTCTAAAATACGGATGATACTTTGGATGTTAAGGGGTGCGAGCTCTTGATCGAGCTGCTCTTTCGAGGTGGTGGGGGATAGGAAGGCATATTCACTTTCCGGTGCGCCACTGCGTGAGAGTGGCGTGAGAGTGGGGAAGATTGCCTTCGCCTTGTCGAGGGAGCCAGTCCCACGGATATAAAAGCGAGAGGGGAAGTTATCATTGCCTGTGATAAGATCGGGGGCACCCTCGTCCCAACCATTATGACGGTTTGTGGTCATATCGCGGGCTAGGTCAATGATGTCGGCGACCACGGCAGAAGCAGTGGGAAGTTTGCCAGCCCCTCTGCCGTAGAACATGGCATCTCCGATGGCATTTCCACGCACGGAAATGGCGTTGAAAACATCCTCTACCCCGGCGAGAGGATTATCGGTAGGGACCAAGTGGGGAGCCACGAAGGCGAGTTGCTTGCCCGACTGGCAAATGGTGCGACCGAGGAGCTTGATTTTATAGTCCTTGGTTTGGGCATAGTCTACGTCGGCAAGGGTGATTTTGGTAATCCATTCTGTCTGCACTTGGTCAGGATTGACATGACGTCCAAAAGCGAGCGCCGATAGGATACAGAGCTTGCGACAAGCATCGTGCCCTTCGATATCAGCAGTGGGGTCAGCCTCAGCGTAGCCGAGTTTTTGGGCTTCGGCGAGCGCCTTTTCAAAAGGAATTCCCGAGCGAATCATACTGGTTAAAATATAGTTTGTGGTGCCATTTAAAATACCTGTAATTTCGCTAATGGCATTGGCAGCAAGACAGGAGGTAAGCTCCTGTAGTAATTT
>JAWXUK010000016.1:0-21721 GCA_044432785.1 Eubacteriales bacterium
AAAGCCGTCCGATAACAGCAATGCGCTGTTATCGGACGGCTTTTTTGTGCTTCCACCACCTTTAGAGAAGAAAAAAGAACCTCTTGAACCTCCAAAAGAGCAAATGCAGTCCAAATATCGTAACACAGATGGTGAACCTGTCACCCTTAACTATGACGATCAAGATGGAACTTTGTTAGTCTATAACCTCCATCAAGAGGAAAACTATGGAGATCAGAGGGATTTTGCCTTCATCAATCCAGATGGTACGGTCAATTACAATCCTCATGCCGATATTCCGAGTGGAGCGATGGAAGAAATTCAATCTAAGGCAGAGGAATATCGGAAATCCCACGAGAAACAGAGCGACCCACTGCCAATCCACGAGGAAGAACCGCAAGCGCCACCTCAAGCAGAGCAAAATATGGTAGATTTTGAGCAATTCAAACTTCGACCTCAAGTAATTCCCATGCCACTTGTGACAGATTTTAGCCAATATAAGGTTGCCGAACAGGTGGAAGAAGTGGTGGAAGAACCCACGGAAGAACCAGCCGAAGAATCCGAACCCCTCGAAGTGGAAATCACGAACACTCCGCAGGAGGTGGAGGTTTCAGATGGTTTTTTGCAAGTTTCCATGCTCGACCTAGAACAATCCCCACAAAAAAGTGAGGAAGAAGCGCCATCCCCTCCACTCGAACAATCACAAAACTACCACTACTCCCCCGACCACAACCTCTATCGTGGTGGTGCAAAGAGTAAGTTTCGTGCCAATGTGGAGGCGATCACCACCCTCAAAACCCTCGAAAGGGAGGGACGATCCGCAAGCGAGCAAGAGCAAATCACCCTTGCAGGGTATGTCGGGTGGGGCGGATTAGCCAATGCCCTCACACCAAACAAAGTCGGATGGGAAAAAGAGTACAAGGAAATCAAGGAGCTTCTTACCGAGGAGGAATTTCAGTCAGCGAGTGAGAGTACATTGACAGCCTATTACACCGAGCAAATGATTGTGCAAAAGATGTATCAGGGATTGCACAACGCAGGATTCACGCAAGGGACGATTCTTGACCCCGCAATGGGGACGGGGAATTTTTACTCGGTTCTTCCAGAAGAAATGACAAAATCGAAGCTATACGGAGTGGAACTGGATAGTATCACAGGTCGGATTGCACAAAAACTTTATCCACAAGCCAATATTGAAGTGCGAGGTTTTGAACACACATCCTACCCCGATAACTTCTTTGATGTTACGATTGGAAACATTCCATTCAACGATTTTCGCATCAATGATGCAAAGTATAACAAGTATAAATTCAAAATCCACGATTATTTCATCGCAAAATCTATTGACCAAGTGCGACCGAACGGCATCATCGCAGTGATCACCTCGAAAGGAACACTGGATAAGCAAAGTGCTAAAATGCGTGAATATGTCGCTGGGCGAGCTGAACTTGTTGGGGCGATACGCCTTCCAAACAGTGCCTTCAAGCAGGTGGCAGGAACCGAAGTGACCTCGGATATCCTCTTTTTCCAGAAGCGAGAACAGATTATCGTGCCGACCGTGGAAAATTCTCCGTGGCTTAGAGTAGGGCGAAATGATGAGGGGATTCCTGTCAATCAATATTTCCTAGATCATCCAGAAATGCTACTCGGAACGATGGTTTATGATGAATCCATGTATGGAAACGAGCAGACCACCTCTTGCCACCCCATCGAGGGGGAAGATTTAGAGAGAAAACTGCAAATTGCCATCGATTATTTAGACTTCCAATATCAAGAACCGACATCGGAATTTATCGGTAAAACCGAAGAAAATCAGAGGGTAGGTTCGATAGAAGCCGACCACAGAGTGAAAAACCACTCCTACACCGTGGTCAATGACCAGATCTACTATCGTGAAAACTCCAAGATGTACCCACAAGATTTTACGGGAAAGAAAGCCGAAAGAGTCAAAGGTTTGGTACAAATTCATGAAGATGTCAAGGGAATCATCGACTACCAGACCGATTTATTCATCAGAGATTCGGTGACTCAGGCACAATTCGATGATACGATGGTAGAAATGCGCCATAAACTCAACACCCACTATGATGACTTTGTGAAAAAATATGGGTTCATCAATTATTCTGCAAACGTCAACGTCTTTCGACAAGATGGCGCAGCACCCCTCTTACGTTCTATCGAGAAACAGCACCCAGAGAACGAAAAACAGTGGCTCAAAGCTGATATTTTCCACAAACCTACTATCCGTTTTCAAGAGATTGTCACGGAAGTGCGCACCGCTCAAGATGCCTTAATGCTCTCTATGAACGAGAAAGGACAAGTGGATTTAGAATTCATGTCCTCGGTTTATGTGGACGAAGAGGGCGAATTGGTAGACAAAGAGGTTATCATCGAGGAATTAAAGGGGCAAATCTACCTCGATCCAGCCAAAATGAAAGATGGGTATCCCTATCAAGGCTATGTGGTTGCAGAGGAATATCTATCTGGATATGTCAAAGACAAGTTGAGAACGGCAAAATTCTATGCAGAAGATTCATCAGGTCGGTTTCAAGAAAATGTAGAAGAACTGCTCAAGGTACAGCCAACCCCACTCAAGGCGCACGAAATTGATGTTAGACTGGGTTCAACGTGGATTCCAACCGTGGTTTATGAAGACTTTATCTATGAAACCTGCGATACGGCTAGTTATAACAGAACCAGTAATGGGATTGAACTGGAATATTCTCACTATGCGAACAAGTACCACATAGAGGGCAAAAACAGAGAATATGGAAATGTTTTGGTCAATACCACTTATGGAACAAAACGAAAAAACGCCTATGAAATCATTGAAGATTCTTTGAATTTGCAAAAAACAATGGTACGAGATCCAGTAGAAACAGTGGATCACGAGGGAAAAAAAAGGAAAATCTATGTCCTAAACAGAGAAGAAACCATTTTAGCGAGATCTAAACAAGAAGAAATTGAACGGAAATTCAAAGATTGGATTTTTTCAGACCCTCAGCTTGGAGAAAAGATGGTCAATCTCTATAATGACAAGATGAATAACCTTGTAGTGCGCCGTTATAGTGGAAAAAACCTCACATTCCCAGACCAAAACCCAGAAATCAAACTAAGAACTCACCAAAAAGACGTGGTGGCACATGGACTGTTTTCTGGTGGAAACCTATTGATGGCGCACGAAGTGGGAGCAGGGAAAACCTATAGCGCCATCACCCTTGCACACGAGATGAAACGTCTGGGGACGGCAAAAAAACCGCTTATCACTGTACCAAATCACCTTGTCGGACAGTGGGCAGATGCCTTTATGACACTCTATCCTGACTCAAACATCATGGTCGCAACCGCAAAAGATCTTAAAAAGGAACATCGGAAGAGATTTATCTCTCGTATTGCCACCAGTGATTATGACGCAATTATCATGCCACACTCTAGCTTTGAGCTGATTTCCATGTCACGAGAGTACAAAATGAAACAGCTTGAGGCGGAGATTGAAGATATTACCAGCGCCTTGACTGCCATTGGAAAATCAGCTGATTGGGGAACGAAACAGATGCAAATCTTTCAAAAACGTCTGCAAACAACCTACAATGAACTGATAGAAGCAAAAGTGAAGGACGAAGTGGTGAATTTTGAGCAATTAGGCGTGGATGCCTTGTTTGTGGACGAATCGCATACATACAAAAATAATTTTTCCTACTCCAAACTGCGAGGTGTCGCAGGAGTGGGAGGGACACCCTCACAGCGAGCGATGGATATGCACATGAAGGCGCAGTATATCAACCAGATAAACGATGGTAAAGGGGTGATTTATCTCACGGGAACCCCAGTTTCTAACACTCTTGCCGAACTTTATGTCATTCAGAAAACCCTCCAACCTCACGAACTCCAAAAGAGAGGCTTAACGGCATTCGATAACTGGGTATCTGCCTTTGCAGAAATCACCGCTGAAAACGAAATCAAACCAGAGGGTAGTGGGTGGCAGATTAAAAATCGGCTCTCCCACTTTTATAATACGCCCGAACTCATGAAGGTTTTTAGGATGGTTGCTGATATTCGCACGGCAGAGATGTTAGACGAAATCCCAGTACCAAAAGCCATCACCCACCACATCGAGACAAAAGCCACACCCATTCAAAAGGAATTTATCAAAGATTTTGCAAAGCGAGGGGAGGATCTCCGAACCAAAAAAGACTCCAGCACTCATGATAATTTCCTTAAAATCACGCAAGACGCCCGAAATTGCGCCATTGACCCTCGCAGTTTAGACCCAACTCTACCAAACGATCCCGACAGCAAACTAAACGTCTGCGCACAGACAACCGCTCGAATTTTCCATGAAACATCGGCAGAGAAACTCGCTCAACTGGTTTTTTGCGACAAAGGAGTACCGAACGATAAATTAGAATTCGACTTCTACAGAGGCTTAAAGGGTGAATTGATGCGCTGTGGAGTACCATCGGATCAAATCGCATTCATTCATGACTATAAAACGGACGAAGCGAAGGAAAATCTCTTTGAAAAAATGAGAAAAGGAGATCTTCGGATTTTAATTGGTAGCACGGCGAAAATGGGTGCAGGGTTAAATGTGCAGGATAAACTCATAGCGGTGCATCACCTCGATGTGCCTTGGAAACCGTCTGACCTCATTCAAAGAAATGGTCGCATTTTACGTCAAGGAAACCAAAATCCAGAGGTAAATATCTACAATTACGTCACTGGTGGCACGTTTGACTCTTATCTTTGGCAGATTTTAGAGAAAAAGCAAAAATTTATCTCACAAATCATGCGTGGAGATGACACCATACGGCGGTGCGATGACATTGACGAAACTGTGATTGAATATGCAGCGCTAAAGGCGATGGCGATGGACAATCCAAGGCTCAAAGAAAAAATGGAACTGGACAACGAAGTGATGAAACTGTCTTTACTCAAATCATCGTGGGAGGGATCGAAAGAGGATCTAAAACAGAAAATTTCCATCTATCTCCCTACGAAAATCACGAATTTAGAGCGGACAGTGAGTCAAATGCAAGTGGATTTAGCTAATTTTGACGAGAGTGTCACGGAGGAGTTTCACATGAGCATTGCAGACACCGATTATGTCGAGCGAAGTGATGCATCGGAGCACTTAGGGATCATACGCAATCGTCTCAGTACAATCGAAGGTTCTAGTGAGCCGATTGGAAAATACGGTGGCTTCCCTCTCAGTTTTATCAGAATAGGACTTGGAGGGGTGCAAATGGCGGTGCAAGGACGGATACAGTATTCGACAGATATTGGAGATTCTATGTCTGGCGCTATCACTCGGTTAGAAAATGTGATGAAGAAACTCCCGAAAACACTTGAGGAGAAGAAACTAGAGATCAAGAACACGCATCGACAAATAGAACAGGCAAAAGCAGAGGCGGAAAAGCCATTTCCAGATGAAAAACGGCTAGAGGAACTGCAACAACGTAAAACAAAACTCGACTTAGAACTTGAGTTTGGAACAGGAGATAGCATGGGAAAAGAAATTTATGACAAACTAGAACCCTATTTACTGCCATTACTAAGTGGTGAAACAGACCATATCACATACCACAACGAACCCTATATGCCCTTAGTGGTGGAGAAAATCGGCTCGAATGAGTATAGTATCTGCCATTATTATGAGCAAAATGGAGATCTTATGCGTGATCCAGAGATTACTTTTATCGTGGAAGATAAAGTGGTGAAACCGACCTCTTATCTGCAAGATGGCATGGGGATTTATTATCGGTGCGAGGACGTATCAGAGGAAGAGGTGAAAGATCTCAAGGAACATTTCAATTTCTGGGCGAATAACATCATCGAGCAAGGGTTTGACCCACAAAATCCAGAACAGGAGGAAGAAATGGTGCAGTAAGGGGTGAGATATTCGGACTCCCCCTAATATGAAAGGAGAATTGATGGAAAAACAGCAATACAATGTAGATCATTGCAACCTAGAAATCACAGATTATGTCGGACAGATTTTAATCATGAAACCCGAATCCTTGTACGAGGAGTACCAAAATACCGAGTATCAATTATGGGTAGCAACCCACGGCACTGGTTGTTTTGGTTGGAGTGGATCGTTTTCTGATACGGTTCATGCAATTTGTTTGACTGATCAAGACTACGGTGCCTTTGGACGTTCCGATTTTTTGGGTGTCGCAAAGGACGAGATTCTGCCCGATTGGGCAAAGGAAAAACGAGATGAAATTCTTGATGGACGAAACCATCAGGATCCGATTGAAAGGTAGGTAGAAAATGCAATTTTATCAAAAACTTCACTGTTTCCCCACGGAGGGGTTTGTGCCATTCGAGAGCAACATCGTGGTACTAAAAAAAGAACACCTCCACCAAAATGCCACCTCAACAGACCAACTTTGGTTTGTTTTGGAGGACATTGGTGGCGATGTCACCGCCAAAAGTGTGGCGAATGGGAAAATCGTCCTACGGAAACGTGCAGACTTCCACGGTGCTGCATTGCGAAGTCGATTAGGTCAAGAGGATTGTTTCCTCTGTGACGCGGTTCTTCGCAACACCAGTGAGGAGCAATTCGAGTTTTGGAGTGCAAAGCCAATCAAACTTCATTCCGACACTTCTTATCGGGTTTTAACCGAGTTGGAGGGGGTTTTATTGGTTGTTACCTTAGTGAGTGAGGGGAAATTCAACTACACTCTATGGCAAAAAGTAGAAGATGACTATCGCTTGCTCAAAAACTGCGGTGGTGAAAAGAACACAGCTGAACTTCACTTTGCAGCTAAAACAGGTATGCTACAAGAAAATCAGGAGGTGACGTAAATTGCGACAAAATATTGTCCAAAAGATTCTAAATCCCATCAGTAAGCTGTTTTATTCCTCACCAGAAAAAAACCTAGAGGTGGATCGTGGCACAAACCTCGCTTGTAAAAAAGCATTGGAGAAACTCGGTTTCAGTTCGCAATCACAAAATCTTCGACGGAAAGATCTCGACCGTATCATTGCTTATTATGGTCACAATCGAGTGGCGAATCTGCTCTCAAATTCGGTTGGATTCTTCAAAGAGGGCGAAATCATTTCCGCAAACAAGGCTTGGGCGGAGCAATACGGTGCATTTGCACAAGTTAGGCACTGGGGGCGAAGTGAGGAGTATATCAACGATTTTGTCCCCGATTCTTCAGAAGATTTTGCTCTCAAAAGTTCGGGATCCTACATTAACTGGGCAATCGAGCAAGTGAAAGAGCGAGAAATTAACCGAAAGTTGATCCAACCTGAGCAATATCAGTCCTTAGATTCTTTGGAGGGTGACAGCTCAATCCGAAGAAAGGTTGTTGCGTTATCTCCGTCTGCTATGAAAAATCCCTTTTCGAAACAGTCCTCGCAACTTTGGGTTGCACTGGATGGCAATGCCGAAAGCCAAGAAATCAAGGTGCGTAATCTGAAAACTGGATTGGAAATGATGGTGGATCGCACTATGATTTTAGGGGTGGTCGAAGATCTATCGGAAAAAACCATAAAAAAATTGGCAAAGCTATTTCCGAGTAGTATTCGAGATGAAGAGATATTCGAGCAAGGTCAACCTCTTTCGGGTAAGGAAAACCAGAATTATCGGTTATTATCGCAGAAAAATGACACTGTTTTAGTCGCAGAGCGAACCCGTAACAACGAAATCCATTTTTGCACCTTTGAATTGATTGGAGTGGATCTCTCGAACAAACATGACTTCGGTGGAGATTGGGAGAGTGCAAAGAATGACTTTGGTGTGCGATCTGGAATGATACCGAATAAACCGATTGTTTACATGGAGGACTACCAAAAAAGCGAGGAAAACGAAGTCCAAAACCCCACCATCACGAAAGAGGAAATGGAGATTTACCTCAAAGTATCGGCAAAATTGAAAGGAGAACCTGTCCCCGTTCAAGAGGAGAAACATCAAGTAGAACCTCCGATTCAACTTCCCAACGAGACAGCCAACGAGGAGGAACTACGAACAGCAGAACATGAGGAAATGAGAGAGGAAATCCACCCTGTAAATGAGGAGAAACGTCAAGAACCAGTGGAGCAAATTATGCTCACGATTGCCGAAAAATCTGCCATTGCACAGGCTTGTTTGTATGCTTATGAGAATATGCCGCACCTCTCTCAAAGTATGGAAACTGCGTTATCCTCCGTTTTAGAGCGATTTTTACCTCAAGAGGAAGTCCACCAACCCGAACCAGTGGAAGGGATGGTGGAAGAATACGATTTTTTTACGGAAGAACCTCCACCCGAAAAGGAAGAAATGTATTACTATGAGGAGATGGAGGAGCTCGTCCAATAATCAATCCCTCTATGCTACGGCATAGGGGGATTTTTCGTTTTTGAAAGGAGCAAAGCATGAGATTAGAAGAAAAATTGTACCAAGAGGGGCGAGAAGTACCCTTTCCGATGCCCTTTGAGTGCCGTATCGTCAGCGAGTTTGACGAAACCCTTCTAGTGGCTAGAAAAAATGGAGAAGAAGTGGAATTTATCACCTTCTCTTACGATTGTGACCGACAAGGCGTGTGTTTTGGTCATTATGGTCTGTCCTTCGAGGATGCCCGAACCGATTTTGCTGTTAGAAGTGGTTTGCTTGGTTCTGCTGAGATGTTGTCGAATGAACAAAAAATGACACTAAAATATCTGATTGAACGGGCGATTTCAGAGCATGAAATGGTCGGTAATTTGAAGCACATGGAAAGTGTCCTCGAAAAAATAAACGAGGGGCTATCGGATATAAGTCAAACTTTCAACCCAAAAGAATTAGGGGTAATTTATGATTCCTGTTATCATTATTTGCAATTTCGTGAAAATTCCGAGTCATATAATGATGAATTAGAAAGTGTCCTGAGAAAAATCAGCCATCAAGAGGCTACAAATGGTGTACTCTCTGTGAGCGATTTTACAGAGTTTGAAATCATTGTCTTGTCAGATGCTTGTAGCGAGGCGCTCGATGAGTGGGAAAATGAATCAGAGCGAAAAGAGTGCTTTTATTCTGTCCTCTCCAAAGTGAGTGAAGCCCTTTCAATGTCTGAGCGACCTCCTTTTTTAGAATATTATTTTCAAGCGGAGCCTGAACCAGAGGAGGATTGGGACGAGCAAGAGGAGGAAGAATTTGAACGGTATGGCAGATGAAATGATCTTAGAGTACCTACGATGCAACCATGCAGGAGAAGAAAATGCCGCCACGAGCAAAGAGCTTGAGGTGGCATTTTCATTGTCAAATCGGAAAATCAGGCACGTTGTGAGTAACCTTCGGGGGAAAAATCACCCCGTTTGTAGCAGCGATAGAGGGTACTTTTACAGTGATAAACCAGAGGAAATCACTCGGTGTATCAGACAATTAGAACATCGTGCGAAGAAAATCACGAAGGTGAAAAACGGCTTGAAGAAAGCCTTACAATCATTAGAACAGGAGGGAAAACCACATGAAATATCCTTATTTGAGCAATGTTGATGTGCTAGATGTCATGGAGAAAATCACGAAATTGAATACCATTCGTTTCCAAAGTGATTTTGCCTACGATGTGGAAACCGTGGAGGAACACTTTCAAACCCGTGAGTTAGAGCAAAATTTCTACTGGGTTTCTCGACGAGATGGAACATCTCTTTCATCGGAACGTGAAAGTTTGATGAGAGATACCAGCGGATTCAATTCTCTCAAAGCATGGTATAGCAGTTCCAATCCATCGAATTTGTATCTTTTGGAACTTAAATACCAAAAAGATGAGAGGATTTATGGCAATCTCATCGGACTACACTATCCACAAATCGCAACTTTTTCACAAGAAAATGCCCTTAGAAACTTTGCTTTTATTCCAAACGAACCTCGATTACAAAAGTTGTTAGCACAAAATCGATCAGAATCCCTCGTGTTCACCGAGGAAATGACGGTAGAGACCTATCTGGAAGAGTTGCGAGAAGAATGTCAGATGAAATATCAAAATGAACCAGATTATAACCCTCCAACCCCAGATTTTGAAGAGCAAGAGGAGGACGACTGGGACAGGTGAAAGGAGATCTATGAGGAACTTTAGCCACCAAAATCGAAAAATGCCCTTTGCACGAGAGGAGATTGGACGTGCCTTTCAGACAAATATCGTGCCGTTTTTACAAAGTCAAGGCTTTGACTTAAAGAAAAAAGATCACAAATCTATGACCTTAGAGGGGTATGGAGGACTGGTTTTTTACAACAACAGCAATATGTATCATTGGTATTCCCAGAGTAAAAGTGGGAATATCGTGGACTTTGTGCAAGAGTGGTATGGGGTTGATTTTATCAGCGCCATCGAGCGAATCCTCAATATCCGAGCCAATAGCCAGACCGACTACACCTATAAACCCCCTCTCCCAACACCCAAAAAAGAGTTGGTTCTCCCACCTAGAGATGATAACATCAAGCAGATTTTTGCCTATCTGGTCAAGACACGAGGGCTAGAACCTTCCATCGTATCAGCCCTCATATCACAGAAAAAAATCTATCAAAGCAGGGTGGAAAAAGATGGGAGGATCTATCGCAACTGTGCGTTTGTGGGGGTAGATAAGGACAATAATCCAAAGCACTGCTCCTTACGATCGCCGAATTCTAACTTGAAGTTCCACCAAGATGTCAGCGGATCGGATAAGTCTTATAGCTTTTCTATGCAGGGACGGAGCAATCGGTTGTATGTTTTTGAATCGGCAATCGACGCTATTAGCCATGCGAGTTTGACCAAACTTTATGGGTTTGACTGGACAACAGACCACCGTGTGAGTGAGGGAGGACTTGACCATAAATCTCTTGATCGGTACTTAAAGGACTATTCCATACGAGAAATTGTGTTGTGTTATGACAATGATTTTGACAGTTTTCACCCCGACGGAAAGCCGTGGAATAAGGGACAAGACCAAGCCATCGCTATGGCAGAACATTACGAAAAAGAGGGGTATCTCACTGCAATCCAAGTCCCCCAGAACAAAGATTTCAACGAGGATCTTTTGGAAAAGCGAGCCGAGTTGCAGAGGGGTGAACATGGCAATCATGGTCAAGCCGAGCAGATTGCAGAGCGTTAAAGTGAGCGTAAAAGTTGGATTTTCCGAAAGAGTGTCTTGCGAGGGACTCCAACTTTTTTCCGTTTTTCTCTCCACAGTGTCACGAGGTAGCAGGAAGAAACCGCCTATTCTTAGTGTAGGAACAGGAATAGGCTTGTGATACCACAAGCAGAGAACCGCTGATAGGCAAAGCCTATCACATTGTGAAACCCCAAGTTTTCACTACTAAGACCTTAACAGGGGAAAAACAAAGGTTCACAACAATTTAACAAGGAAAAAGGTGTCGAAATGAGCAAAAAAAATGACAACGTAGTGACCTCGATTTATATCACCAAACAACAACTAGAGGATTTAGACAAACTATCCAATTCCTTGGACATCACCCGAACCGAACTCATACGAAGTTTGATTTCCAAAGGACTATCGGTGCAAGGGTATGCACAGGACATTGACCTTATCACGAACATCATCCGACAAGAGCTTCAAGCCATCTACCGCCCCGATGAGATCCGCTCCATGATGAACGAGCAGGTCAATCGGATTGCAAAAATGCTCATGAAGGTTGGCAAGATGGAAGCAGGCTCTTACTTCCTTTTGGTCAAGGTCATTCTGCACATCTGGCCCACCGCCCAAATGGAGGAAGTCTTTGAACTCATTCGAGATACCCAAGAGCTGGGGATTGGATTTATGCAATGCTCGGACGGAGACATCAACCGATACTTGCAAGACACCGAACAGGTCATGAGAGTGGCAAAAGGACTTGCAACTGAATCCTAAAGAAAGGGGGAAATATTATTTCCATCATCATGTATAAGCAACGGCACGAAAATTCCAATCTACCAAAAACCCCGAAAAACAACTATGACTACATCGCCTACATTTCCACTCGGCAAGGGGTGGCAACTGGGACGTTTGGTCACGGACTCTTTGGACGGCTTGAGAGAGGTGCGGTGGTGCAATTTCAAACATGGCAAGAGGTGGCAAGACTGGTTGCAGAAAACACTCGCAATCACATCACCATGTTTCGAGGGTACATCTCCATGCAAGACGAACCAGCACAAGAAGCAGGACTTCATGGGTTGGAGCAGTGGCAACATTTCATGGAACGGCACATCTTCACGATAGCAGAGCAAAACAAAATCCCACAGAAAAATCTACAGTGGGCGGCTGCCTTCCATGATAAAAAAGGGCAACCCCATCTTCACGTTGTATTCTGGGACAAGGAAAGTGCAATCCAACGGCAATTCGTCCACCCCTCCATCCCGAACAAAATCCGTCAGAAGATCATCAAGGACACCTTTGCAGATCGGATCTTTGAAATGGGGAGCAAAAAAACCGAACTCACCAAACAAATCCGTGGGGACACCAAAGGGCTCGGTGGCGAATTACTGGGAGAGATTGCTCTCCTTGGAAAACGGAGGTATGAACTGATCCGCTCCATCTATCGTGAGGGGGCGAGTGACTACGAGTTTCAGTTTGACAAAAATCTTCTAAATGTGATTGCGCCTAAACTTTTTGAGTTGAAGGAAAATATCCCCTCCACAGGTCGGCTCAGTTATCAGCTACTCCCCACAGCGGTTAAGGATCAAGTGGACGAGATGGTGACAAACATTCTGGCAAACTCCCCCGAACTTCGGGGAGAGGTAGCGGAGTACGTCCAGACCAGAATCGAGCAAGCTGAACTTTACGGCAAAGTTTCTGAGGAGAAGAAACAGGGGTATCGTCAAGAAGCGGAGAAGCTGATTGGTAACGGAGTAATGGACATGGTGCGATCACTCAACAAATTGGAGTGGGACTATCAAAAAGAACACTACGAACCCTATGCGCAGACCATTCTAGCAGACCAACTCCTTTGTTCCATCTCGGAACTTTTCCGTCAACGTGGGACAAAGGGACAAGCTGGCAAACGTGTCACATGGAGTAGCTTGTCCAAAGAGGCACAGCGAGAACTCGCCATGAAACATCAAGATAAGGGCTATGAACACTAATAAGGAAGGAGGGAGGCATTTGCGTGAGAACAATTACCCACACCCTTGCACCGATTGCCCTTATAAATTCGGGCAAATTGAAAATAGTTGCACCCAAACTGCAAATTACCCAAACTGCACTTGGTGGTTATACAAGAGATTACTAACAGGAGCAGAACCATACGAGGTACAGCTTCAGGCAAAGCAATGTATCACTCGGCTTAAAATATTCGAGTACCAACAAAAGGAGAGCAAAAAACATGATAAATCTGAAACGTAATCTACTCGCACCGATTATGGTGGTGTCCATGCTATCCATGACGGTCCACGCACAATATTATCCATCGGAGGTGGTACACACGTCTGAAAATGGCATACACGAGGTGCAAAAAACCTATTTGCTACCAGCAACCGCCCAGCCCACCGAAGAAATGGCAGAGGGTTTCATCTTAGATGGTTACGAGTACACCCTCATGGACATGATCAAGCAAGAAATCCCACATTTTGCGGTGCAAGAGGTGGTGGAATCGGTGGAACTGAACACCAAAACCAATAAATTGGAGGACATTCTCCCTCTTCTATCCGCTACAAAGGAACACACCACCGAAGATGGATATATGGGGGAACTTTCCATAGATGTGGAAACCATCAATATCGAGGTTGCAGGGTACAGTTCAGGGAGCAAAACCCTCACAGAAAGCCGTACTTACCCCAATTTATCCTCGGCTGATATGTCAAATATCCCCCAAACCATCACGTCTGGGGGTACAACCTACTATTTTGCATCAGTGGACTGGCAGACTGCTAACGATATGGGGGTGGATGGGCATACCATCGCCAACCGATACACCGCCGTGGTGAAGTACACCACCAGTCAAAAATATAGTTACGTTTCGGGGTACACCGTTACTGCCGATTACACAGGGACGTTGAGCAAAATTGGTCATGACAATGCTCAATATGTGGCGATTTTCCGTGGAGTAGAGTTCATTCCAGAGGTAGAAACCCCAGAGATTGAACTTTTGCCACAAATTCAAAACGACAACACCTCGTTTCAGTGGCAATATATTGCAATCCCCCTCGCACTCTTAGTTTTCCCTATCGCCGCCTACTTCGGAATCAAGGCGATTGGAAATAAAATCCACGAAAAGAAGGAGGAATTTTAGAACCCCCCAAAATTCAACTTGAAAAGGAGATTACCCAATGAAACGAAACCAATATCTAGCGATGGCACTCTCGGTCGCAATCCTAACGCACACTGCAAGCGCCATGACCTACACGGTCGAGAAGAATCCCTTCTCTGACTACGCACAGGCTGATAGTTACACTCCACCCACGGTGGTGGGAACAATCAATCCTTTCACTCAAGACGTGAGCAAAAACGCAGCCTACATCCCCCCAGTTTTTGGTAGTTACACAGCCGATACCCTAAATTCTGGGGTATTGATAACTCCCAACCTCGTGGGGACATCACCAGTTTATAACTCTCCCTCCACTGGATCCCAGATAGGGACGGGGGGAATCACAGGTAGCACCTCCACCGACACTTATTACCCTCCCACCTCGGTGACACCAGATAGCACCACCAACACAGTTTCAAAGTTTACTTCGAGCGATGGCATGATTTACGGCAACAATCAGATTGGTCACTTGGTAGTGGAATCGGCTGGCATCAACTTTGCTGTGTATGAGGGGACGGAAGAAAGTTCTATCCTCTATGGCGCAGGACACTTTGATTTTATGAGTGCGTGGGACGGAAACGTGGGTTTAGCAGGGCATAACCGTGGGGTGAACAACAACTTCGGCGAGATTCACAATCTTGCCTATGGTGACATCATCGAGTACACCACCATTTATGGTACTCGCACCTATGCCGTTCAGTCCATCACCAAAATCCACTGTACAGATTTTTCCCTTTTAGATGTGACCACCGATAATCGTATCTCTCTGGTGACTTGCGTGACAGACGAGAGCGATTATCGGTGGGTGGTGCAGGGGGTGGAAGTTTAGTAGTTATGCAGATTGCCCGTTTTCAAACCATGACGGTGGAAGATGGATAGGATCTGATCAAGGATTTCAAAGTCTGATTGCTCTTGCGAGAGTTCCCCAATGTCACCCTTCGCACTTAGGAAAAGATTTTGGATTTCCTCTAAGATCATGATCGCTTTTTTGTCAGCCATGTCCGCAAAGTCTAGTTCTCCGAGTGAGTTGAGGACGTGCTTGCCCAGTTCCTGATGGATTAGTTCTTGGTGTATGCTCATTTGTTTCCCTCCTATTTTTCAATATAATACCATTATAGTCAATTTGTTGAGTATAGTCAAGAGGTTGAGTATGATATTCTAGTATTAAGGAGGGCTACTTATGATTAGCTACAAACCATTTTTCAACACCCTACTGAAGAAGAACATCACCGAATACCATCTAATCCAGAACGAGGGAATTTCTCCAAATACCATACATCGAATGAAACATGGAAAAGCCATCAACACAACCACGTTAGACACCTTGTGTTTCATTTTATCTTGTGGAGCTGACGAAATCTTAGAGTATATCCCCGACGAAGAGTGAACGAGAGAGGACAGTTTTGTCCTCTCTTTTTGCGTGAAAGGAGGTATTTCCAATGTAAAATCTTACAATTCGTTCTATTTTCAAAAAATGTGTTTAGCCGTGAAAAAATAACTGGAAAAATTTTCCAGAAAAGTCTGGACGCGAACTTTCTTCTGTGGTATACTGATGTTATAGCAAACAAAAACCGACATCAATCAACATAAAATGGAGGAAAAGAGTATGAAAAAGAACGGATTTTTGGCAGGCATGATCTGCGGTGTGGCAATGTGGGGACTAATCCCAACGGCAGAGGCTACGGTGGAATGGGTACAAGCGAGGGTGTCCCCACAAGAAATCTATCTCGACGGAAATCAAGTGGATTGGTTAGTCTATAACGTAGGGAATCAGAACTTTGTCCGACTAGCCGACCTCTGCCCTGCAATTGACGTAGGACTGGTATGGGATCCCATCACGGGTTATGTGCTGATGAACTCGGACGGCACAACCCCAGCAATTACCCAACCTACCCCCGAAGTGACTACCCCCGAAGTCACTACCCCAGATAGTGGTTTGGTGGTCATCCCTCAATCTAATGCAAAAATGAGCCTAGAAGTGGGTGATGTGGTGCTATGCGACGATGGTTACGAGTATGAAATCACCGATATGTCACGGTACGAGAACAATATGTTCCAAGGGTTTGATGAACTTCCCCCTCTCCCAGAGCAACAAGGGGATTGGAGTAATTTACCAGTCCTAGAGAGTTTGGAGGTCGAGGTTCGTCATTTCTCGAACTCTATGGGGGAATCCATGTTCATCACCAATATGTACGAAACCAGACGGATGCAATACACCTTATACAATCTGATTGCCAACGAACCCAAAGCATGGGACGGAGACTCCCCTCTTGCTACGGTGAGTTTTGGATTTACAGATGACGTTGGTGTGAGTGTCATGTGGCCGTGGGAAGAACAACAGCTCATCAACCTGTTCGACAGTCGCCCAATTAGTGATTTTAGGGTTGAAGCCTTCGATTACTATAGCAACGGAATTTTCCAATGTACCCGTTATAATATTAGAGCATGGTAAAAAGTACCATGTAGAGTTTTTGGGAGAGCGAGAAATCGCTCTCCCTTATTTTATGGAGGTAACGAATGAAGAAATTATTATCCTTGTTTTTAGTGCTTGCTTTGGTGGTGGGATTGCTCCCCATTCCCTTAACCACCCAAGCAGCCGACACCATACCAGAAGCCCTTTCGGAAGTGAAGGTCTATGCCGATGGGGTGAAACATACTTGGCTCACCCATAGTGGGAGTATCATATTTCACGAGTACACCTATTATAATTATATTAGCAACATCACAGGCGAGGAAGATGAAATTCCAGCCTATTGTGTCAACCCAACCCTGAATGGAGTGGGTGAAGTGGTTGATACAGAAAATTATGTGATTTATAACGCAGACTGCTTAGAAACAGATAAAACCGTAGTGGCCATTATCTCAAATGGCTACCCTCACTCTAGCTTAGGAGATTTAGGGCTAGAAAATAAACATGAGGGTTATTATGCAACCAAAACTGCGCTGTGGTGTCACATCCAGACGAATTGGTCGATTGACAATTTGGCGATCAATCCAAACCTGAATAGTGCGGATAAAATTGTTGCTCAAAGGGTACTTGACGCAGTAAAAACCATTTATTGGCGAGCAATGAACTGGGAAATAAATTTAACTCCATCAATCACTGCAACCCCAGACCAATCCACTGCATATCCCGTCACCATCAATGGCGAGAACTACCTCCAACAAGTATTTCATGTCAACTCGGCAACGTGGTGCGACCAAAAAGTAATCAATGTATCTTTTGCGACCAATACACCAGCAGGATCTAAAATTGTAGATTTAGAAAACAACGAGATTAGCGCAGTCACAATGGACACCGTAGGTGACGGCTCGGTAGCGTCTAACTTCAAGGTGCTATATCCAGCAAGTTCAGTAGAGGAACAGAGTGGTACGGTGCAAATCAACCTTGAAGCGACCGTGGCACAGTATGCCATCTACTACGCAATTTGCGCCGAAACCGACAAATATGGAAATGTGCAAGACTACCTTGTGGACACTGACCCATTTATCCCCATGAGTGCATCAACGCAAAATGTCTATTCTGATAGTCCTACAATCCCAGACGGAGGCAATCTGCGTATCATCAAACTGCAAAATGGCACAGAAATCCCCCTATCGGGTGCGGTTTTCGAGGTTATTACACCAAGTGGGGCGCATTTAGGTTCTTTCGTAACCAACTCTTATGGCTTAATCGCCCTCGACGTCACCGAAATGGGCAACTACACCATCACAGAGTTGACACCGCCTAAAAACCACAATTTAGGTACAATCACAACCCAAAACGTGGTGGTCAAGGTGGATGAAACTGCAGAAGTCACCTTCTGGAATGATCCTTACGGCTCGCTCAAAATCCTCAAAGTGAGTAACACAGGTGATAAGCTAGACGGAGTGACCTTTCAAATCAAGCACATCGCAACAGGTGAAACCCACACAGGGACAACCACTTATGGAGGGGAAGTTATCTTCTCCAACCTCCCACTCGGAGGGTACGAAGTGCGAGAGATTGCAGGGATTGAAGGCTATGTCACAGACCTCGAAACGGTGAAAACAGTCAAAGTGGTTTCCGATGAAGTGGTGAGCGTTTCCTTTGTCAACGAGGAAATGCCCGGCCTTAAAATCATCAAATATGACCGAGTGACGATGATACGGCTACCAAATGTCACCTTTGACGTGAAGTTCAATGGATCCTCCATCGGTCAATATACCACTGACCAACTGGGCGAGATTATTCTCCTAGACTTGCCCGTTGGCACTTACACCATCACGGAGGTGCAGTCCGACAATGACCACGTCACAGACGGCACATCCCAACAAATTTATCTGGATAGTGGCATGGGAATAGTGGAATTTGTGTTCTTTAACGACTTAAAGCCAGAGATGAAGCTAGTCAAACTGGATTCCTCCGACCTCTCCGTGGCAATCCCAAACGTCAAGTTTGAGATTAAATCGGTGGATGGCACTTACGGTCCAGTGGAATACATCACAGATGGAAATGGGGAAATCAACCTCTCCCACCTCGATGAGGGAGCATACATCGTGACCGAACTCCAAACACCAGAGGGTTATATCATAGATGAGGCTCAGCGAATCATCGAACTACGAGCCAACCAAACCGCTGAATTTGTGTTCACCAACTCGAAAATGCCAGAATTGAAAATCATCAAAACCGACATTCTCACAGGGGATCCCATCGGTGGAGTGACTTTTTCAGTGAAAAAGGCAGATGGAGAAACGGTGGCAACCGTAGTGACAGACGAAAACGGAGAGGCAACCATCTTAAATATTGACGAAGGTGTCTACGAAGTGACCGAGCAATCGGTTCCAGAGGGGTATATTCTGGACACCACCCCACAGCTTGTCACCCTGTTTGCTAATAAAACCGCCGTGGTACGGTTCCAAAACTATCCGAAAGGGACGCTAGAACTGACAAAAGTTGACGTTGAGGGTAAAATGATCCCCAATGCCGTGTTCAACATTTCTGCAAAAGATGGCACTTATTCCCAAGACTTCACCACCGACAAAGACGGCAAGTTTTTGGTGGATAATCTGGTGGAGGGGTACTATATCATCACCGAAAAATCCGTCCCCTCCCCCTACATTTTAGACACAACCCCACGAGAAGTCTATGTGGGTGCAGGGAAGAACATCACCATCACAGTGGAAAACGAGCGCCACCCAAATCTCACCATTAAAAAGGTGGACTCCATCACGGGTTCTGCTCTATCGGGTGCGCAATTTACAGTTTGGTATGCGGTGAACGGCAGTTTAGAGGGTGATCTGCGTAAAATCGGCACCTATACCACCAATTCTAGTGGTGAAATCGAACTCGAAGGACTGGATGTTGGTTGGTATCGTATCGAGGAAACAAAAGCACCTAGTGGCTACTCCACCAATTCCAACAACGTACAAGACGTGTTCCTCAAAGCAGACGTAGACCAAACCATCACCTTTGAAAATACACCACTCGGTGCGCTCATCATCAAAAAAGTGGATGCAACCACGGGAGAAGTTCTCCAAGGAGCAAAATTCCGTCTGCGTTACTTCTCTGGTGTCAGTGGCACAGAGGGGACAGTCATCGGGGAATACGAAACCGATGTGACTGGCACGATTATCATCACAGGACTGGAAAAAGGCACTTATATGATACAGGAATTTCTTGCTCCAGAAGGCTACATCATTGATGATGCGCCCCAGACCGTCTACATGACAGGTGACAATCAGGATGTTCTCCTGATTGAGTTCGAGAATATGCCTGATTCTAGCTTGATAATCGTGAAGGAGGATGCCCTCACAAAAGAACTGCTTCAAGGGGCAGTGTTCAAAGTGGAGGATTCTAGTGGTGCAGTGGTGGGAAACTATGATGGAATCTACACCACAGATGATCAAGGTTCTATCTATATCCCAAATCTACCAGTGGATACCTATGTCGTTACAGAAATCAAAGCACCAGATGGCTACGTCCTCGATTCTATGCCACAAACTGTTAAGCTAATTGCAGGGGAAACCCATCGTATTTTCTTTTCTAATATGCCAGATTCTGGACTTATCATTATGAAACAGGATGCAGACACCAAAGCACCCCTCGGTGGTGCAGTCTTTAAGGTCACTCGTGACGATGGGGTTTTGGTTGGCAACGGCAACGGACTATATACCACCGATGTCAATGGAATGATTCACATTACAGGACTCGCCACTGATACCTATGTGGTGCAAGAGGTCACAGCACCCGATGGCTACGTCCTCGACACCACTCCCCAGACCATCAAACTCTCGCATGGTGAAACCCATCACCTCTACTTCTACAACTCCCCCATACCAGAGGGAGGACTTCTGATCCGAAAACTGGATGCCGACGATCGCACCCCCATCGAGGGAGTGGAGTTTAAGATTGCCAAGAAAACAGGGGATTTAGTCGGCAACTACATCACCGATGAAAACGGACTGATCTCCCTCCCAGACTTAGAGCCAAATTGGTACACAGTTTACGAGGTTAAGGCAGCAGACGGCTATGTGTTGGATGGCGAACCTCGTGACGTGCAAGTCAAGGATCAAGAGCAAGTCACCCTTGAAATCACCAATCGCAAGCAATCGGCATTTCTCATTCACAAAGTCTGTTCTATCACAGGGGAAGGCTTGCAAGGAGTGACCTTCCTACTCAGTGATAGCAAGAATAACCCCCTCGGACAGTATGTGAGTGATAGCAACGGCTATGTGCTGATGGACGATGACCTTGCAGATGGGCAATACTTCATCCGTGAACTCTCGACCATTGACGGCTATATCTTGGACGATACGTTGCGAACTTTCTACGTCAAATATGGCGAAACCGCCCTAATCACATGGGAGAACGTGCCACAAATGGGGCAACTGCAAATTACCAAAAAATCAGCAGACGCAAACCCCTACAACGGAATGCCAGCAGGGACACTTCTCCCCGATGCCGTCTTTGAAATCATCAGCAAAAAAGGTGTGGTGGTAGATACGGTGAAAACCGACAGCTATGGACGTGCGGTGTCAAAAATGCTCCCACTTGGGCAATATACCATTCGTGAAATTGAAGCACCTATGTATTATATGCTCGATATTACAGAAATTCCTGTGGAAATTGAGTTTGTAGGACAAATCGTGAAAGTTGAAATGATCAACTTCTCCGCCTATACTAATGTTTCCATCGACAAAACAGGTTATACGTTGGTGACGCCAAATCAAACCATTTGCTATGACATCACAAACATTGCAAATAACTCTACAGTGGCTCTGGATAGCTTCTACTGGCGAGATACCCTCCCCGTTTCAGGTGCAACCGCTACTAAAATTGTCACAGGAACGTATAACCAACAGCTATCCTATAAAGTTGTGTATAAGACCAACTTGAATGACTACAGAACCTTGTCCGACAACCTCTCAACAAGCAAAAATAATGTTTTAGAGGTCTCCCCCGTTGCGTTAGGACTTGCAAGCAATGAATATATCACCGATATTATGTTTGTTTTCGGGAACGTGATGGCAGGATTTAGACAGGTCGAAACGGCGCAAATTTACTGCACAACCCACAGTTCTCTAACCAACGGATTT
>JAWXUK010000017.1:0-21493 GCA_044432785.1 Eubacteriales bacterium
CCGTGAGCTCCACGCCGTGTTGACGGTTGATGTGGCTAAATTGGTTGTGGTCGAGTTTGACCACGTTTGCCGAGTTGACACTTAAAATTTCGGCAACCTTGAGGAGTTGCCCTGGAGTGTCGGGGAGTTCTACCACGAAGGTGAAGAGACGTCCTCGACTGATTAATCCGTGGTTTACCAAAGATGCCATGGTGAGGACGTCCATGTTTCCCCCTGAGAGGACGGAGACCACATTTTGCCCCTTGCAATCGAGGTGGGAGAGTGCTGCCACGGTGAGCAGTCCTGCGTTTTCCACGAGCATCTTGTGTTTTTCTAGGGTATCTAAAAATGCGTCGATGAGTTCGTGGTCATCTATGGTAATGATTTGGTCCACGTTTGCCTGCACATAGGGAAAGACCTTATCCCCCACGGTTTTGACGGCAACACCATCGGCGATTGTGGTCGCCCATGCGAGGGAGACCACCTCCCCTGCTTGTATACTCTCGGACATGGATGCTGCCCCTTTGGGTTCTACCCCGATGATTTTGACCGAGGGGTTTAGCATTTTTGCTAGGGTTGAGACCCCTGCCGAGAGTCCCCCTCCCCCGATGGGAATCAAAATGATATCCACGTCGGGGAGGTCTTGGAAGATTTCGTAAGCAATGGTCCCTTGCCCTGTTGCCACATCGAGGTCGTTGAAGGGGTGGACGTAGGTGAGCCCCTCCTCCTGTGAGAGAGCGAGGGCACGTTCTGCTGCTTCGTCGAAAACCGAACCGTGCAAAATGACCTTGGCACCCATCTCTTTGGTGTTATTGACCTTGAGCAGTGGGGTTGCTGTGGGCATCACGATGGTGGCCGGTACCCCCATTTTTTTGGCTGCGTAAGCCACTCCCTGTGCGTGGTTGCCTGCCGAAGCAGTGACAAGTCCTCGGCTTTTTTCCTCGGAGGTGAGTTTGCTGATTTTGTAGTAGGCACCACGGATTTTATAGGCTCCTGTGACCTGCATATTCTCGGGCTTTAGGAATATATTGTTGTGGTGCTCCTTCGAGAAGAAGGGGGAGTGGACTAGGCTTGTGGTGTGGATCACCTCTTTGATGACCTTGCGTGCCTCTTTGAATTGTTCCTGTGTCATGTGGGATCTCCTATCGTTATGATGGTGCTGATTTTTTGGGCGACCTCCACTTGATGGGTGGAGAGGAGGACGGGTTTTTGAAGTGCTTGTAATCTGATGAGTAGTTTATCGATCCATTCTTGCTCGAGACCTGTGAAAGGTTCATCGAGCAAGTAGAGCTCTGCATTTGTGGCTTCGCCATAGGCAAAGAGACGTGCGAGGGCAAGTCTGCGCTGCATCCCTCCTGATAGGCTGTCGGGGTAGTGGTTGCGCTCCCCTTCCAGTCCTACTTGAGCGAGGTAGCCCTCGGCTTTTGGAGCGACGTCGGTGATGTGCTGGGCGACGGTACGCCATGGAAAAAGCCTGTTTTCTTGGAAGAGGAGGGCAGTTCTTTGTGGTGCTGTGACCTCCCCTTGGGATAAGGGGAGCAGTCCACATAAGAGATGGAGGAGAGTGGTCTTGCCTGCTCCTGAGGGTGCTACCAGTGCGCTCACCCCTTGTATGTTGAACCTTTGGTGGAAGGTGAGTTCCTTACCACTTTCGGGGTAGACCACCTTTGCATGGGTTAAAGAGATCTCCATCCACTCCACCCCCCTCCGAGTAGACCTACGATCCATAAAATCACCTTGCCCATGATGGCTGAGAGCAGAATCATTACTGCCGTCCATGCAAAGAGATGGGTGGTTTCGAGATAGAGTTTTGCATGGCTGATCTTGGTGCCGATCGCAAAGGGAGGAAGAGCGATGACCTCGGCTGCGACGGCCGATTTCCATCCGAGGGAAATGGCGCTCTCGAGTGCTGAGAGGACATAAGGGTAGACTGCTGGGATGGAGATGAGTCGAAATGATTTCCATTTAGAATAGCCATAGGCTTTGGCGAAGGTGAGGAGGGATGTATCGCTCTGCTCGAGTCCCTTGGCCGTGTTTGCCCATATAATGGGTGCCACCATAAAGGCTGAAACGTAGACCGGTACGAAATCACGTTTTGTCCACAAAAGAAGGAGCAAAATGAAGGAAACCACTGGGGTTGCCTGTACCATCTGAATGATGGGGGTGAGATAGATCTTGGCATAGGGGTTTGACCATGTTGCGATCCCGAGGAGCAATCCTACTAGAATCCCCCAAAAAAGTCCGAGTCCCACACGGGCAAGACTTGCGCTCATGGATTGCCAAAAAAGTGGGGTAGGGAGCAATTCGCACAGTGCCATAAAAACGGCGATTGGGGAAGGGAGCAGTAGCTCCTCCCCCACTGCGCTCGCCCATAGTTGCCACACCCCCATCCAAAAAAGGAAGGGGGCGATGGGAGATTTGAGTGGGTTAGCCACCATAGTAGAAGTCGTCGTAAGGGAGTCCACCACCGATCGAGTCGGGATTTGCGTTATACAGAATACCAAAGTATAGCTGTAAACTAGATTGCATGGCAGCCCCCTCACGGTAAGTGATGTTTGCCTTGGGGAGTGCTTTTGTTGCCACTGCCACCGATGGGGTAATGGAAAAGTTTGCCACCATTTCGGCTGGGTTTTCCTCTCCCTCAAGGGCAGAGAGGTGCTGTGGGTTTGCCATATAGGCGATGGAGTCTTTATACTCTTCTAAGAATAGCTCCACCTCTTCGGGGTGCTCCTCGATAAATTCAGTGCGAGCCACCACGGCACCCATGGGAAGTTCGGTCTCGGTAAACTTTGTCCATTCGGCTGAGAGGTCGATGGCTTCACGCACCCCATCATCTGCAAGGAGGAGAGCTGTGGAAGCTGGAACTGGAAGCATAGCGATTCCCTTGTCCTCGGTTGCCATTTTCGTTGCCACCTCTTGGGCTGTCATATACTCGATGGTGACATCGGTTTGCGGGGTCAAGCCACTTTCGACGAGGAGATGGTTTAAGATATATTCGGGGTTTGCCCCTTGTCCTGTTGTCCATATTGTCTTGCCCCTTAGATCTGCGAGGGACTGGATCTCCTCTCCCCCTTTTTCGAGGAGGTAGAGCACCCCTAGAGTATTAACGGCGAGGATTTGGATCTCTTGTCCCTTATTATATAAGGTAGCTGCCACACTTGTCGAGATGGCTGCAATGTCGGCTTCGCCACTAATGAGCATGGCTGATACCTGATCATTGGCGTCCACCGTGGTAAAATTGTAATTTTGAGCAGTGGTCCCCTCCTGTGCATCGGTCATCAGTTTTGCTGCCCCCATCCCTGTGGGGCCTGTCAGCATGAGCACCTCGATGGGATCACCCTCGGGGGTGGTGGGCTGGTCTGGGGAGGGGTCGGGTGTTGGGGTCTCTGTCTGGGTTTGGTCGGGGGTTGTGGTGTCGGGGGTTGTGGTTTCTTGAGCTGTGGCACAAGATACAAGGGAGAGTGCGAGCAAAAGCCCTAGAATGGCTGTGAGTTTTTGATTCATTTGATTGTCCTTTCGAAATTGGGTCGAGAAATTCTCCTATCATATTGTACCACATTTTACAAAAAGTACAAGTGCATTTCGATTGACTATGAAATTTTCTTTTCCCTTCGTGCCCATTTTCTGAGATGATGACATCCCCTATTTTCTTCACTTTTCCATTCTTTTGGTTTTGGTTTCTCACTTCTAGCAAAAGTACTTTCACTTTTTCGGGTTTTATTTCCATTTTTTGGCATTCTTTGGAACTTTTTTCTTATCTAAAAAAATTTTTCTAACTTTTTCTTGAAAATCAGTTGAAATTTCTTTTAGAAAGGGGTATAATGTTCACTGTCACTAATAGGCAACCTCCTAAGGAGAATGACTCCTATTAAGTTTATTCCCCTTGGAGAGAGGTGTCTATCATTCTTCATATTGTCTTGCTTGAGCCTGAAATTCCTGAGAATACCGGCAACATTGGTCGTACCTGTGTTGCCACTGGTAGCCATTTGCATTTGATCCGACCCCTTGGTTTTGATATTGGGGAGAAGGCAGTGCGTCGGGCTGGTTTGGATTACTGGGAACATCTTAACCTATCGGTTTATGATGACCTAGATGATTTTTTCCAAAAGCATCCACAACCTGATTTCTGGCTTGCCTCTACCAAGGCACCCCGTGACTACACCGAAGCCATCTTCGAGGATGGCTGTTATCTCTTTTTTGGCAAAGAATCTAAGGGACTTCCCGAGCCCCTTCTCGCCAAGCATTACGAGCGCTGTATCCGTATCCCCATGAAGGAAGGGGTACGTAGTCTAAACCTTGCCAATTCTGTGGCAGTTCTCGCTTACGAGGGACTACGTCAACAACGGTTTCCTGACCTTCACTCTCAAGGGAGCCTGACCTCCCCTACTTAAATCTGTTACCCCAGTGTTTCATTTTTTTAAGAAAGAAAGGAAAATCACACTATGAACTATAACAAAAAAACCGTAAAAGACATTGATGTCAAAGGGAAAAAGGTCCTACTTCGTTGCGACTTTAACGTTCCTCAAGACAAATCCACCGGCGAAATCACCGACGATAAGCGCATCCGTGGAGCTCTCCCCACTATCGAGTATTTACTCGAGCAAGGCGCAACCGTCATTGCTTGCTCTCACCTTGGTAAACCCAAGGGAGAGGTGAAGGCTGAGCTATCCCTTGCCCCTATCGCAAAACGTCTTGCTGAACTTCTCGGTAAACCTGTGACCTTCTGTAGCGACATTATTGGTGAAGACGCCAAAGCAAAGGTCGCTGCTGCTAAAGGTGGCGAGGTGGTTCTACTCGAAAACCTTCGTTTCGACAAAGGTGAGACCAAGAACGACCCTGACTTTGCAAAAGCACTTGCAAGCTATGGTGAAGTTTTCGTCTCGGATGCCTTTGGTACCGTCCACCGTGCCCATGCTTCCACTGCTGGAGTGGCAGCCTATCTCCCTGCAGTTTCTGGCTTTTTGATTGCAAAAGAGCTCAACTTCATGGGTGGCGCACTGGCAAACCCAACCCGTCCTTTGGTTGCTATCTTGGGTGGCGCTAAGGTTTCGGATAAAATCGCTGTGATCAACAACCTCATCGATATTGCTGATACCATCATCGTGGGTGGTGGTATGGCTTACACCTTCAAAAAAGCACAAGGATTTACCATCGGTAACTCCCTTTGTGAAGATGATCGCCTTGACTATGCTCGTGATATGATGGCAAAGGCAAAGGAAAAAGGGGTCTCCCTTCTCATTCCTGTTGACTCGATTGCCGGCGCTAGCTTCTCTGCTGATGCTGCCCCTGTTGCTACCGATGACAATGTCCCTGAAGGCATGATGGGCTTAGACGTTGGTCCTAAGACCTCTGCTCTCTTTGTGGATGCCATCAAATCTGCTGGTACCGTTATTTGGAATGGTCCTATGGGTGTCTTTGAGTTTGAGAACTTTGCTGCTGGTACCCGTGCCATCGCAGATACCCTTGCTGTCTCCTCTGCCATTACAATCGTGGGTGGTGGTGATACTGCTGCTGCTGCCGAAGTCTTTGGTGTGGCTGCTAAGATGACACACGTTTCCACTGGTGGTGGTGCTTCCCTTGAACTTCTTGAAGGTAAAGAATTACCCGGTGTTGCTTGCTTGCAAGACGCCTAACAATAGATCGCACTTCCCCATTATACCCCCGAATTTGAAAGGATAGAAATACTATGAATCGTCGTTACAGAAAAACCATTATTGCAGGCAACTGGAAAATGAACAATACCCTCGCACAAACCAAAGAATTTGTCCAAGAGCTTCGCTCTCAACTTCCTCAACGTGCAAAATGGTGCAACGTTGTGGTCTGTGTCCCTGCTGTGAACATCCCTGCTGCTGTCCGTCTCTTTAAAGAGTTTGGCATCTCGGTGGGTGCTCAAAACTGTCACTATGAGTCCAGTGGAGCTTTCACCGGAGAAATGACAGCTGAAATGCTCAAAGAGCAAGGGGCTAAATATGTTGTGATCGGTCACTCGGAGCGCCGTGAATATTACGGCGAGACCGACTTTACCGTCAACAAGAAAATCCATGCTGCACTGGCAGCTGGGCTCATCCCCATCCTCTGCGTGGGTGAGAGCTTGGAAGAGCGTGAGCTCGGTGTCACCATGGATTTGATTCAATATCAAATCAAAGTGGCTCTTGCTAACATCTCTCCTGAGAATATGCGCCGTGTGGTCATCGCTTACGAGCCACTCTGGGCAATCGGAACCGGTAAAACAGCTACTTCCGAGCAAGCTGGCGAGGTCTGCCGTGAGATTCGTGCTTTGATCCGTAAAATGTACAACGCACACGTTGCTCGCTCGGTGACCGTGCAGTACGGCGGTTCCATGAATGCGAAAAACGCAAAAGAGCTTTTGGCTCAACCTGACGTTGACGGTGGTTTGATCGGTGGAGCTGCTCTGAAACCTGCTGACTTTGTCTCTATTATCAACGCATCTAACCAAGAGTAATATGATGTTTGACGGTATTGTCCCATTCTTGGGTGGTACCGTCAAACCACAATTTGATTATCTTTATAGATTCGAGGTTCTTTATGAAAACACCAACTACCCTGATTATTATGGACGGCTATGGCTTGACTCCAGAACAAAAGGGAAATGCCATTTCTGCGACCCACACCCCTAACTTGGAAAAATATTTCAAAGAATATCCCCACTGTACCCTCTCGGCTTCTGGTCTTGACGTCGGTCTCCCTGAAGGTCAAATGGGAAACAGTGAAGTTGGGCACACCAATATTGGTGCTGGACGTGTGGTCTTTCAAGACCTTCCCCAAATCAACCTAGACATTGACAACGGCGAGTTCTTCAAAAAAGAAGAGCTCCTCGAGATGATGTCTCACTGTCGTGAATGGGGGAGCGCCCTCCACCTGCTCGGACTTCTCTCTGACGGTGGTGTCCACAGTCATACCAAGCATTTGCGTGGTATTTTGAAACTTGCCAAAGACAGTGGTTTGTCCAAGGTTTATATCCACTGTTACCTAGATGGACGTGATGTGCCTCCTAGCTCTGGTATCGACTATGTGGCAAAGCTCGCTGCCCACTGCAAAGAGATCGGTGTGGGGCAAATTGCAACCGTGATGGGTCGCTTTTATGCTATGGATCGTGATAACCGTTGGGAACGTGTGCAACGTGCCTATGATGCCATGGTTTGTGGCGTGGGCGACTTCCAAGAGGATCCTGTGGCTGCCGTCCAAGCTTCGTATGACGCTGGGATAACCGATGAGTTTATCGAGCCCATGATCTGCGTCAAAGATGCTACCTTGCAACCCAATGACGGCATGATCTGCTTTAACTATCGTCCTGACCGTGCACGTGAGATCACTCGTTGCTTTGTGGATGAGTCCCTCACCACCATCGAGCGCAAACGTGGCTTCATTCCTGTTTCCTATCTCTGTATGACACAATATGATGCCACCATGCCCAATGTCTCGGTGCTTTATCCCCGTAAAAAGCTCAAGAATATTTTCGGTGAGTATATTTCGGATATGGGTCTCACCCAACTTCGGATTGCAGAGACCGAGAAATATGCCCATGTCACCTTCTTCTTTAATGGTGGAGTCGAGGCCGTCTTCCCTGGGGAAGAGCGTTGCCTTGTCGAATCCCCAAAGGTGACCACTTATGACGAAAAACCCGAAATGTCTGCCTATGAAGTGACCGAAGAGGCCGTCAAACGCATCGAAAGTGGTGCCTATGACGTCATTATCCTCAACTTCGCAAACTGCGACATGGTGGGACACACCGGTAACTTTGAAGCTGCTTGTAAGGCAGTGGAAGCAGTGGACCACGGTGTGGGTCGTGTGGTGGATGCCACGGCTCGTATGGGTGGAATTAGCCTGATTACGGCTGACCACGGTAACGCCGAGCAAATGGAAGAGCCCGACGGCAAACCATTTACTGCACATACCACAAACCTTGTTCCTTTCATTTTGGTGGGTGGAAATGTCACCTTGCGTGACGGTCGCCTTGCCGATATTGCCCCTACTATGCTGGATTTAATGGGTCTGGAGCAACCTCCTGAAATGGAGAGCGAGACCTTGATTGTAAAATAGGAACTCAATGAAAATTATAATCGCCCCTCACCAAATTGGTGAAGGGCGATTTTTTCATCCTCTTTCAAAGCTCGTTATGAGGGGTTTACTACACCGAAGCTAGTTGGCTTTTGCGTGTCATTTCAGCATCAAGACTTTGGAATTTTTTCGAGAGATAGTGCTCGATTTCCTTGGGGGTTTTGAGGGAGAGTACCGTCTTTTCAATCTCCTGCAAACTCTCGTCATTCCAAAGGGATAGATCTCGCCTCACCGAGAGGATCCCAGTCGGGGAGACCGAGAACTCGCTAAATCCGAAGGCAAGGAGGAGAGGGATCATGCGTGGATCTGTTGCGGCTTCTCCACAGATGGTGATGGGAATATTGCTCTCCTTCCCTTGGATCGCAACGTATTTTAGCATACGCAAGAAGCTAAGGTGAAATGGGTTATAAACGGTTGCGACCTTTGAATTTCCTCGGTCGGCTGCGATGACATATTGCAACAAATCATTGGTTCCCACCGAGAAAAAGTCCACCTCCTCGGCGAGAAGGTCCATCACAATCACCGAAGCCGGAGTTTCAAGGACCACACCGAAGGAAGGGAGGGACTCTAGGGTGATCCCCTCATTTTCGAGCTGAAGCCTACAGCTTTGAATCTGTTGCTTTGCCCATGTTACCTCTTCCATCCCCACGATAAGTGGGATTAAGATGGATATATTTGGATTTGTGTGGTAGGCACGCAGGATGGCTCGCAGTTGTGCGTGGAAGAGAGGGACATCGTACATAGAATAGCGAATTGCTCGTCTGCCGAGGTTTGGATTTTCCTCACGTTTCATCGAAAGGGCTGTGGGCATCTTATCCCCACCGACATCCAAGGTACGGATTACCACTGGTTTGCCCTCCATAAGCTTGGCGAGACGGCAGTAATTTGTGTATTGTTCCTGTTCTGTGGGCGCCACTTCTGCACCGAGGAAGAGAAATTCAGTCCGGAAGAGTCCCACCCCTTCGGCCCCCACCTCTTTTGCCGAGTGGAGTTGACCCAGTTCCGAAATATTCGCAAAAAGCGAGATAGCTTTTCCATCTGCCGTTTGGGTGGGTAGGGTTGCATAAGCCTTGAGCTGGTCTGATTTTTGTTGGTAACGGAGTGTCTTTTGGGTATATTTTTCAATGGTGGGACGGGGAGGGTTTAGGTAGATGGTCCCTTCTATACCGTCCACTACAACAGGAAGGTCATGTTCTGCCAACGAGAAAAGGTTTTCCACCCCGAATACGGCTGGAATTCCCATAGATCTTGCCAGTATCGCACTGTGACTGGTGCTGCCCCCCACTTCGCTGATGATGGCCACCACATTTGCCTGAGCGATGGTCGCCATGAGGGATGGTGTGATCTCCTCCACGCAGAGTACGATGGGATTTTTAGTTTTGATAGTTTGGCTAGGTTGCCCCCCCATGAGTTGCAAGAGAATGCCACGCCGAAGGTCTGCTACGTCGTCTCCCCGTTGGGAGAGAACCTCGTCTGTCATTGCTTGGAAGGCTGTTTGATACCTTGTGAGCACGATATTGATCGCTTGCTCGGCAGTATTGCGATTTTGCACCTCAACCTTAAGCTCTTCCATCACATCGAGATCCCGAATCATCATGATCTGTCCCCCTAAGATGAGGGCATCCTCCCGACCGATCAAATCTCGCATTTCTTGGAAAGCTGCATAGGTTTGGTGACAGTAGTTGTCCACGGCGATACGCAGTCGATACAGTTCCTCTTCCTCGGTTGTAAATGTCTTTGCTATCTCCTCGATTTTGTCGATTTGAACACGGTAAATGGCGCCGATTCCAACCCCTGGGGATACCCCCAAACCACGCAGCATGATTTCTTTGATTTCGCTCATAGCATCTCCTTTTTAGGCTTGAATTAGCCGATATTTTGAAGTGACGTCGCCCCTGTGGGCAGACGGTAAATCTATTTGCTACAGTCATTCTTACTCTATTATACCAGATTTACAGGTTTTTTTCTAGTATTTCGAAGCACTTTCCCTTAGTGAAATGTGCCTAAGTTTCAAATTCTATCCCCTCTTTTTTGTCTCAATCCTCTGAAAATGCTATCTTTTTAGGGAATCTTCTTTTTTTTGTTTTTCCTCTTGTGCTTTTCACTGAGGTATGTTATAATTAGTCCAGAATGGATGTACCTATCCATCAATTTTATTAAAGGAGATTCTAATAAATGAAAAAACAACTTATTGCAACAACCCTCGCAGCGGTTTCTATCGCTTCCCTTTTGGCTGGATGTAGCAGCTCTGATACTGGTTCCACTGGTGGCACAACCACTGGCACCACAACCGGTGGCGATACCTCTGCCCCTGCTACCTCCTCTGTCAACCTAACTTTGGGAACCGGTGGTACCACTGGTACTTATTACGCAGTGGGTGGAACCATGAGCACCGTGCTCAACCCTCTCATGCCTAACGTTACCTTGAATGTTGCCTCTACTGGTGCTTCTAAGGCGAACATCATCGATGTTGATGCTGGTGTTTCTCACCTTGCTACCGTTCAAAACGATGTTATGTATTACGCATACAACGGTACCGACCTCTTCCTCGAAGAAGGTGCTATGCAAGGATTCTCTGCTGTTGCTGGTATCTACGACGAGACCTGCCAAATCATTGCACAACCTGGTATCACAAGCGTGGAAGACCTACGTGGCATGCGTGTAAACGTTGGTGATGCTGGTTCTGGAGTTGAATTTAACGCAACCCAAATCCTTGCTGCTTATGGTATCGACATCAACGAAGATATCGTGAAATCCAACGGATCCTTCGGCGATGCTGCTGACCAAATCAAAGATGATCGTATCGATGCTGCTTTCGTCACTGCTGGCGCTCCTACCACTGCTGTGGTTGACCTTGCTGTGACAAACGACATTGTTTTGATTAGCATTGATGCTGACAAAGCTGACGCTTTGATTGCAGAATACCCCTTCTACACCAAAGCCATCATCCCTGCTGGTACTTACAATGGTGTTGACTCCGACGTGGAAACCGTTTCTGTTCGTGCTACTTTGATTGCTTCCCCTGAGCTCACCGAAGACACCGTCTACGAGCTCACAAAAGCAATGTTTGAAAACCAAGCTGATCTCTCTTCAAGCCATGCAAAATTCCTTGAACTTGACGTGAACGCTGCTGTTGGTGGTATCGCAACTCCTTTCCACCCTGGCGCTGCTAAGTACTACGCTGAAGTTGGCGTGGAACTTCCCTAATTGTAACATTTCTCCCCTGTCAGAGTTTCGGCTCTGGCAGGGGGCAACCATTCTTTTGTCCACTTGAGAAGGGTTTTTTAAAAAAGGTAGGGCTCTATGAAAAAATATCTTAAATTTTTGTGGATATTGCCACTATTTCTGTTATTTTTTCTGCCAACCTCCCCGACGTTACAAGTGATTGATCGTACCACAGGACTTGTGGTAGCGAGCTATCCCTTAAATGCACAGGGGGAGTTTTCGGTCTCTTTTATCCATTCGGTTAATTTGAGTCCTGTTGAGGACTTTTATCGGGTAGAAAAGGGGCAGTTTGTTGCCTACCAAACCTTGTATTATCATTTTGGTGCCGGTGTACAAACCGATTTAGCCGACGGCCAGTCCCTCACCGTGCTACCCGATGGTGGTATGCTAATTGAGGGCCTAGATACTGTCATTTCCCCCCTACTCTATAATATCAGCCCTGTCTACGACCATATTCTTATCATTGAGCAGACGGAATATCCATTGAGTGAGCTTGGCGTGCGTGCCATAGCCTTCGTATTGGAGTGACCGAGTATTAAAAGGAGGTATCTTTGTGAAAATTGAAGACAATCAAGACGACATCCATGCCCAATCCACCGAGACCACTACTCAAGAGGCATCTGGTAGTGAATCTACCGAACCAATCGACCAAAATGAACTAGATTCCATCATGAAAAAGTACGATCGTGAGGCTAATATTCGCCCATTTGAAGGGATCCCTAAGCTCATCAATCAGGGTGCTTTGGTTGGATTCGCCCTCTTCATGTTCTACATGAATCTCTACACCAACTGGGGGGAACAAATTCGTCACTGCCTCTTCCTCGGAATGGTTATTTTGTTGGTATTTGCAAACTACCCTCGTCGCAAAGGCACCATCCAAAAGGTCAACCATATTCCTATATACGACATTATTTTAGCCCTTGCCGGTTCGTTTAGTTATTTCTACTACGTTTTAAACTATGACGATGTCATCAAACAAGCATCCCGTATTGGATTGGGATGGAATGTGTATGTTATTTTAGGAATTATCGGTATTGTTGTCCTTGCCGAGGCATGTCGCCGTGTTGCTGGACTTCCTATCATCATCGTGGCTTCCTGCTTTATCGGTTACGCCGTCTATACCGGTCGACCTGTCACACGTATTGTGTATGACCTGTTCTACACCACACAAGGCGTGATCGGAACACCCGTTAAAGTCTGTGCGAGCTTTATCGTCCTCTTTATCATTTTCGGTGCCTTCCTTGAAGCCACTGGTATCTCGAACTTCTTTATCTCGTGCGCTAATGCTGGTGCTGGAGCAAGTGCTGGTGGACCTGCAAAGGTTGCTGTTATTTCCTCTGCACTGTGTGGCATGGTCTCTGGTAGCTCGGTAGGTAATACCGTTACCACTGGTAGTATCACCATTCCTTTGATGAAGAAATCTGGCTATCCACCCGAATTTTCTGGCGCTGTTGAGGCATCCTCTTCCACTGGAGGACAAATCATGCCCCCCATCATGGGTGCTGCGGCCTTCCTTATGGCTGAGATGTGTGGTGTGGAATATTCTGTCATTATCCAAAAGGCAATTCTACCTGCTTTTCTCTACTTCCTTGGTATTTTCTTGATGGTTCACTTTAAAGCTAAGAAACTTAACCTTTTAGGAATTCCAAAAGAGGAACTACCTAAGATCAAAGAGCTACTACCTAAGATCTATCTACTCTCTCCCCTTGTGTTCCTTGTTTACATGATCGTCGTGGTCAACTCCACAATGTCTCGTGCTGCTTCCTATGCCACCCTGCTTGCCATTGCTGTTAGCATGATCAACAAAGAAAATCGCATGACCATCAAAACCTTCTTCAAAGCCTTGGAGAACGGTGGACGCAACACCCTCTCTGTTGCTGCTGCCTGTGGTATGGCTGGTGTCATTGCTGGTGTTGTTAGCTCCACTGGACTTGGTCAAACCTTGATTTCTGCTGTTGTGAGCGTGGCTGGTAACAACCTCATCATCGCTCTTGCGCTCACTATGGTCTGTTGTATTGTGCTTGGAATGGGTGTGCCCACCACAGCGAACTACATCATTATGGCAACAACCTGTGCCCCTATTCTCATCAACGGCATGGGCATGAATACTGTGGTTGCGAATATGTTCGTCTTCTACTTCGGTATCGTGGCAGATATTACCCCACCTGTGGCTCTGGCTGCCTATGCTGGTTCGGCTATCGCTGGTAGTAAACCCATGAAGACTGCCTTTACGGCAACCATGCTATCCATCGCTGCCTTTATCGTGCCTTACATCTTTGCTTTTAACTCCTCTCTCCTCTTTATCAATCCTGTGGATGGAGGCTCGGTACCATTTATGGATGTTGCCATGGTTATTGTCACATCATCGGCTGGTATGTTTGCCATTTCTGCTGGTATGATTGGCTTTATGCTAAAAGATTTGACAGCACCCCTTCGCTTGCTCTCGCTTGCAACTGGACTGATGCTCATTTACCCTGATACCACTACTGATATTGTCGGCCTCGTGGTCTTAGCTGTCCTTATCGTCTCGCAAGTGTCTGCTGTGAAAAAAGCGACTCCCTCTGCTCTAGCCTAACGAAACTTTATAAATTGCTGTGATACTTCCTTTTGTGTCACAGCAATTTTTTCTTGCTTTCTCCTCTCGTTTATGGTATGATGAAAGAGACATCTATTTCCCATTGATCAAAGGAGTCAAGATATGACAAAAACTTCCAAACCCTTCAATCCCTATGACGCACTTCGACTCTGGTCTGCACTTACGCATGGAATTGGAGCAGTGCTTGCCCTACTTGGAACCATCATTCTTATTGCACAAGCCTGGTTTTTTGAAGACTATTTAGGTATTATTGTCTTTGGAGTGTATGGTGTTTCTATGGTGGTGCTCTATACGGCGAGCACACTATACCATTCGGTGAATACCACAGAGAAAGGGCGACTCGCCCTTCGAAAATTCGATCATTGTTCCATTTATCTGCTCATTGCTGGGAGTTATACCCCTATTTGCTTGATCGCCCTTGCAAACAAGACTGGATACACCTTGTGTATCGTGATTTGGGCCTGCGCTTTGGTGGGGATTATCCTAACCTCGATCAAGCTCTCGATTCCTCGTTGGGTTTCGAGTGTTATTTACCTTGCGATGGGCTGGATGGCGCTCTTTGCTATTGTCCCCCTCTCGAAAGTGCTCTCTCCTATTGCAATGGGTTGGCTTGTCTTAGGTGGACTTGTCTATACCTGTGGCGGTGTGCTCTATGCGCTCAAGCTCCCTCTACGTGATCATCCTCGTTTTGGCTGTCATGAGATTTTTCACCTCCTGATTTTGGGGGGAAGTGTGTGTCACTTTGTGATGATGCTCTTTTTATAAGTAGAAAGTGGTGTTTCTATGCCGCAAAAGGTTTTTATCATCGAGGATGAGGAAAATATCTCGCAACTTATCAAGCTTTATTTTGAAAAAGAGGGGTTCGACACCTTGGTTGCCGGCGACGGTTTGAACTGCTTAGAGCTCATTCGTGAGTTTTCTCCCGACCTTATTTTTCTGGATATTATGTTACCTCAACTTGATGGATTTAAAGTGCTTGAAAAAATTCGTCAACAGTATAAGACCCCTGTCATCATGCTCACAGCAAAGGTTGGAACCGAGGATAAACTTGCCTGTTTCGAGTATGGTGCCGACGACTATATCGTCAAGCCCTTCAACATGCAAGAGGTACTTGCTCGTGCACAAGCCGTACTGCGACGGAGTGGCAGTATTGCCACGGAATCTAGTGCGAAAGTCCTCTCCTTTGATCGGCTTGAGATCAATTTAGACTCCTATGACCTTATTGTAAACGACGAGCGAGTGGATGTTCCCCCGAAAGAGCTTGAACTGCTCTTCTACCTCGCATCCACTCCGAACCGTGTTTTTACCCGAAATCAACTCCTTGACGAAGTTTGGGGATACGATTTTTTTGGTGATACTCGTACCATTGATGTTCATGTCAAACGACTTCGTGTGAAGCTTGAGAATATCAGCCCTCATTGGTCGCTACGCACGGTTTGGGGGGTTGGTTACAAGTTTGAAGTGGCTGGAAAAGCAGGTGATTCCTAGTGAAGGAACTTTTTCGAAAACAGCTTCTAATTGCATTTGCGCTCTGCATGCTGTTATTTTGTTTTCACGCCATCTTTTTCGACTATTTTAGCTATGCTCACATGACCGGTCAGACCAAAAATTCCTTTGTCTCACGTTCGGAAGCCATTTTTTTCAGCTATCATAAAACACCTGCCAACCGAATTGCTTCGGAATTTACCCACAGTTATGCACTTGAAGAAATGGCTGCCCTTGCGCAGTTACAGGTGATTATCCTCGATTATGAGGGAAACTTCCTTTATACCACCCAAGAATTAGAGGATATGGAGGACATTTCCGACGATTTTAACCTAACACCCGAAAGTTTACCCTATGAATTTTATCCCATGATCGAGACCTATGGTCACTATTCAGATACCATTGCGATTTCTGGTTTTATGCCTAATATGGTCTATTTATCTGCTGTTCCTTTTTCTCATCCTGATGCCTATATCGAAGAAGGGATCATCCTTGTTTACACCTACTCCCCTTCTGCCTCCCTTCTCTTTGATCCATATCACTTTTTTCTCTTTTCGACGTCCTGTCTTGCGTTTGGTATCTCACTTTTCTTTATTGTGCTATATGCAGCCCGAAAAAACGACCCCCTCAGTCGGTTTAGTGATGCCATTTCACGGCTCGCACAAGGTGATTTAAATGCACGAATTGTGGGATACGAAGGAAAAAATGACGAGATGGGCATCTTCGCGAGCAACTTCAATATGGCGATGAGTTCCCTTGCTAGTATCGAGCAGCAGCGAAGTGAATTTATTAGCAATATTTCCCACGAACTTAAAACTCCGATGACCTCGATTAGTGGATTTGCCGAGGGGATTTTGGATGGACATATCTCTGAAGAGAGTCGAGACCATTCCCTGAAAATCATCGCAACCGAGACACGTCGACTCTCCCGTTTGGTCACTCAAATGCTGGAACTGGCTCGACTGGATGCTGCCTCACAAAACGAGATCCCCCCTGTCACCTATGATTTCACTGAGCTCCTCTCACAAGTGATTATTTCCCTTGAGGCACGCTTTTTGAATCGAAATCTCGACCTTGATGTCGATATGCCTGATCAGCCCTTAATGGTTTCCGGCTATCCAGACGGGATGACACAGGTTTGCCTGAATTTGCTAGATAATTCCTCGAAATTTGCTGTTCCGGGCAGTACCATCACGGTTTCCATTAAAGTGAGTGATAACAAAGCCATTGTTTCGGTTCGTAATCTCGGCAAAACCATCGATAGTAAAGAGCTACCCTATCTATTCGACCGTTTCCACAAGGTAGATCGTTCCCGAAGCATCAATCCGGAAGGATTGGGATTGGGACTTTATATTGTCAAAGCAATTTTGAACCACTCACACGAAACCATCACCGCTACTAGCTTAGACGGTGCTACCACATTCACCTTCACACTCACTCTTTCACACTAAAAGGAGGTATTCCTATGGACCCTTATCGCCGTGACCTTTGGGGCGGTGGCCGTTGGGAGCAAGAAGAACCAAACTATCCCACCCCACCCCCTGTTGTGATTCCCAAAGCAAAATCAACTGCACTGATGGATCAAGTCAACGTTTCTCGCAAATCATCCTTGAAATTACGCATTTTCTTAGTCGGTATGCTCACCCTGATTTTGGGGCTTGGGGTCACTTCCATTTATCTAAACTATCAACGTGCCAAAAATGCAGTTGACACCCCTCGTTATTTCTTCGACTTTTTCTTTGGGGATTCCCCCTCTGATCGGGATGAAGACTGGGACTACGAGGACCTTTTAACCGATTTAACAGAACATCCCACCATTCCCTCCTCCCCTACCGGGACCGGAGTGACCCTCGACTTTGAACGACCTGGCAGAGTGGCACTCACTCCTCAAGAAATTTACGAGAAAAATCTCCCTTCGGTGGTCTATATTCGTGCCTCGAACGACACCGGATATAGTACTGGAACCGGTGTGATTATGTCGGAAGATGGCTATATCGTTACCAATGCGCACGTCATCGAGGGGTCCTCCTCTGCCTATATCACGCTGTGGGATGATCGCACCTTTGCAGCCTCGCTCGTGGGATATGATTTCCTATCCGATCTAGCCGTGCTCTCTATCAATGCGACCGACCTACAACCTGCAAGTTTTACCGATTCTGATTCCTTACAAGTCGGAGATTTAAGCTATGCGTTGGGCAATCCCTATGGGCAAGCCTATCGTTCTACCTTTACTGATGGGATGATTTCTGGCCTTAATCGTATCATCGAGATGAACGAAATTCCCCTCACCTATATCCAAACCACTGCTGCCATTAACTCTGGTAACTCTGGTGGCGCCCTGATTAACGATGCTGGGCAAGTGGTTGGGATTACCACCATTAAAATCATGTCCCAAAAGGACACCATCGAAGCCATGGGCTTTACCATTCCTTCCAAACGAGTCAAGCAAATTGTTGACCGTTTGATTGAAGGAGAGTCGGTTTCTCCTGCTTCGGTGGGTATTATCGTCCAACAAGTGAACGCAGAATTGATGGTGGGACTCGAAGTGATCACCATCGAGACCGACTGTGACGCCTATGCCCAAGGGATGCGTGAAGGGGATATTATCACTGTGGCAAATGGGACCCCCATTCGTACTGTCACAGATTTGAACAACGTCAAGAGCTATCTCTTTGCAGGGGATTCCATCACTTACGAAGTTTTGCGTGATGATGTTCGGATCACCATTACAGCAAAACTACACGAGACCAAGCAGTGATTGGGATGACCACCATTTCATGACCTTACAGGATTCTACCTCTTTAAGGCAGAAGCAACGCTATACAGCTATATTTTAGGAGGACACTATGCTCACACAAGAACAATCGGACGGATATTTACGTGCCCGTCGAGAAATTATCACACAACAATATGCACGTCTCAACCCTCCTCAACTGGAAGCTGTTTTTACCACCAAGGGGGCACTGCTCCTCTTGGCTGGTGCTGGGAGTGGAAAAACTGCAGTTCTCACCACTCGGATTGCCAATCTGGTGACCTTTGGAAGTGCCTGCGAGAGTAATGAAATCCCCTCCTATATCACAGGTGAAGATGTTGAGTTTTTGACAAGCTACCTCCCTTCAAACCAACCACTCCCTGCTCGTGTGGTCAATCTTTGCGCCTTAAATCCGGTTGCCCCTTGGAATATCCTCGCTATTACCTTCACTAATAAAGCTGCGACCGAGCTTAAACATCGTTTGCATGGTCTACTAGGTGATAAAGCCAATGATATTTGGGCCTCCACCTTCCACTCGGCTTGTACACGAATTTTGCGTCGTGACATTGATAAATTAGGGTTATCCACCCACTTTACCATTTACGATACGGCAGATTCCCTCTCGGTCATCAAATCAACCCTTAAGGCACTGGATTTAAGCGAGAAAGAAACCAGTCCTCGTGCGATACTCAGTGAAATTTCAAGGGCTAAAGGACAAATGCTTCTTGCTAAAGATTATGTAGGGTTCGCCAATGAAAAGGGGGATCCTTTCCTCAAAAAAGTGGCTCGGGTCTATACAAGGTACGAGAAAACCCTGTGGGATGCCGCTGCACTTGACTTTGATGATATCATCTTACACACGGTGCGCTTACTTCAAAGCAATCAAGAGGTGCTCCACCACTATCAACAAAAGTTCCACTATGTCCTTATCGACGAATACCAAGATACCAACCATTTGCAATATCAACTCGCCACCCTTCTCGCAGGGGGACATGGCAATTTCTGCGTCGTTGGGGATGATGATCAGTCCATTTACGGCTTTCGTGGTGCTACGATTGAGAATATTTTAAGTTTCGAGCAACAATACAAGGGCTGTAAGGTCATTCGACTCGAGAAAAACTATCGTTCCACTCAAACCATTTTGGAGGTGGCTAACGCCGTCATCTCGAACAATGTCACACGAAAGGGTAAAACCCTTTGGACTGATGGAGCAGTGGGTGCCCCTGTGACCCATTTTACAGCCGGTAATGATAGCGCTGAAGCCGACTATGTCTCGACGAAACTGCTAGAACTGCGTGCAACTGGTGCAAAGTGGAATGAGTGCGCCATTTTGTACCGTACCAATGTCCAATCCAATCAAATGGAAAATGCCTGTAAACGCAACGGCATTCCCTATCGAATTGTGGGCGGGACACGATTTTACGATCGTGCCGAGATCAAGGATATGGTCGCCTATTTGACCGTGATTGACAATCCCTTTGATGATTTGCGTCTCACACGGATCATCAACACCCCTGCTCGAGCCATCGGAGGGAAAACCTTAGAAAAAGTGCAAGATATTGCCTATGCCGAGGATACCACCATCTTTTCTATCATTGATAATATTGCGATTTTCCCTGACCTTGCCAAGGTTGCTGGAAAATTCCAAAAATTTACCGGACTGATGACTGAATTGGTTGGACTATCCTCTACCACCCCTCTTCCCGAATTTTATGAGATGGTTCTGCGTAAAACGGGATATCTCGCTATGTTAGAAGAAAAAAACACCGACGAAAATGTGGCACGGCTCCAACATGTTTGGGAGCTACGTCGCTCCATTGAAGAGTACTGCGAGCGCTGTGAAAGCGAAGATGCCACCCCCTCTCTCTCGGGATTTTTGGACGAGATTGCCCTCTACACTACCTTGGATGACCAAAATGATGAGGACGATTACGTCACGATGATGACCCTTCACTCGGCGAAAGGGCTTGAATTTCCTCATGTCTTTTTGGTGGGGATGGAGGATGGGCTCTTCCCCTCTTCCCGTGCCCTCTACACCGATGCCGAAATGGAGGAGGAACGTCGGCTGTGCTATGTTGGCATGACACGTGCGATGGTCACCCTCTACTTAACCTCGGCAAAGAGTCGGATGCTCTATGGTAGGACCATGGATGCGAAGCCTTCACGGTTTCTCGCCGAAGTGCCTGAGAAATTTCTAATACGTGAGGGTGCCCCCACAACAACCCAACGCACCACCCCAAGCTCTAGCAGTCCTAGCTATTCCAATCCCTATGCGAAACCTGCGCCTGCGAAGGTTGATCTCCCTTCCTTTTCAATTGGGGATCGTGTCAAACACAAGGCATTTGGAGATGGCTCCATTGCGAAACTCTCGCCCATGCCTGGAGATATGTTGGTGGAACTTGCCCTTGATTCGGGCGAAGTGAAGAAACTGCTCCTCAAATCGGCAGGAAAGTTTTTGACCAAACTATAGAAATCAAAACCCTCCCCATTTGGGGAGGGTTTTAACATGTATTCAGGATTTTAGGGTACGTAGGGCGAGACTCACCTGATCTGGGCATGATGTGGGTCGTGGGCCACAGGTGATTCCTTCCATGCGCTCGATGGCGTCCTCGACCTTCATTCCCTTGAGCAAGGAGGACAATCCCTTAAGATTACCATCGCATCCCCCTACAAAGCTGATATTCTTGATGATGTTATCCTCTACATCAATGGAGATAGCACGACTGCACACCCCAGTTGGTTTATATTCGATTGTCATAATTTTCCTCCTTATTCAAGGGTGCCACCCTCGTTGCTTCTAGTATAACAGAATAGGAGGTTTTTTGCAAGTGGGTTTATTCTTTCCAGCGCTCTTTTAACTGCAGACGCAAACGGTCGGCAATCATGGCGATAAATTCGCTGTTTGTGGGTTTTCCCTTTACGTTAGATACGGTGTAACCAAAATATTTTTGCAAGGTTTCTAGGTCTCCCCTGTCCCATGCCACTTCGATGGCGTGACGGATGGCACGTTCCACTCGACTCGCCGTGGTGTGGTAGCGCTTCGCTACCTCGGGGTAGAGCACCTTTGTCACTGCATTGATGACCTCCATGTCCTGCACAGCCACCATAATTGCCTCACGAAGGTATTGATAACCCTTAATGTGGGCTGGGACACCGATTTCATGAATGATCCCTGTCACTGCGCTCTCAAGGCTGACCGGTCTCACCGTACGCATACGGTTTGAGGTTGTGCTTACACCGAGTAGTTGGCGCACACGTTCGCACACTCCTGAAGGCTGCGCTGGCTTTGTCATATAGTAGTTGGCGCCTCGACTAGCAGCAAGGTCTGCCATCGCACCACGTACAAAACTGGAATAGATCAAAATTTGTGGTGGATT
>JAWXUK010000018.1:0-21452 GCA_044432785.1 Eubacteriales bacterium
CGTGTGAGGCGAGTGCTCTACCAGCTGAGCTATGCCTCCGTCCAGCCACAAACTGTGACGAGTGCATCCCAGAGGGAATGCAGAATGGTGACCCGTACGGGATTTGAACCCGTGTTACCGCCGTGAAAGGGCGGTGTCTTAACCGCTTGACCAACGGGCCGTAAAGTGCAGAGAGCGTCCCTCTGCATTGGTATGGTAGCGGCAACGGGAATTGAACCTGTGACCTTTCGGGTATGAACCGAACGCTCTAGCCAGCTGAGCTATACCGCCATTTGCCTTACCGATAAATGCAATGTAAACCAATTTTCGTTGCCGATATTTCAGCGACCTAGTTCACAAGACAAGTGTTATTATAGTATAAAACACGAACTTTGTCAATAGGATTTTGAAAAATAATTTAAAAAATCCAAAACTTTTTTCGGGAAAGAAAAAGCCCAGAAAATTCATAGCCTTTTCTGGGCTTTTATCAAGGTTTACGCAACTTCAAAGACGTCCTTGCCCAATCCACAGATGGGGCAAAGCCAATCCTCTGGAATTTCCTTAAACAGGGTACCAGGGGCGACACCATTGTCAGGATCGCCAAGTTCAGGGTCATATTCATAGCCACAAGGAGCACATAAATATTTTGTCATAACGACACTCCTAAAAATATTTTTTCACACCTTCAGGTGCAAGGGAGGAATCATCACTGATGGTAATGGTGAACTTCACGTCGTGGCTACGGCCAAAATCTTCAGTCCAATCGAGGAATTTCTCGGTATTAGCGTCACAGACACCAGGGACGATTTTGGTAAGGCTTTCAACAAAAATATGTGTAATATCAAAGTTTCCGGCATAAAGACCAGAAAGGAAGCCGCGCAACGCTGCATAATCATCAATTGGATATGCGCTAGACTCCACCAAACGGATACGATGGCTCACATCGAAGGTCAATTTTTTACCATACTCAATGCAGACCACGTTACCATTTTCGGTTTCAGCAGCAGCGTTGATCATTTGGATCATTTGTTTGGTCTTTCCAGAACCTTTTTTTCCCATAATAACTCTTGTCATATAAATCACTCCTTAAATATAGGGTACCTCTTGGATAGGACCAAGGGTTGGTACTATCTTATGTTAACATATTCAAACTAAAATTTCAATGGTTTTTTGGAATAAACTTTAAAAAAGTACAACCCTTATAGACGAGCAGTGAGCTCTTTTTTGAGATCTTCGTACCCAGCTTTACCAAGTAGCGCATACATATTATTTTTATATGCCTCCACGCCAGGTTGATCGAAGGGGTTGACCTCCATCAAATAACCAGTCAAACCACAGACATACTCAAAGAAGTAGATGAGCCAACCAACGCTCTTCTCAGAAACCGTAGGCATCGAGAGACGAATGTTAGGAACAGAGCCGTCAACGTGTGCTAACACAGTCCCAGCAAGGGCTTGCTCCTCCACGAAAGAGAGGGTTTGACCAGCGAGGAAGTTAAGTCCATCACTATCTTGAGGATCCTTAGGAATGGTGACAGAACCCTTTTGCTCGAAGGTGAGCACGGTCTCGAACATGATGCGTTGACCATCTTGAATATATTGTCCCATAGAGTGCAGATCAGCCGTAAATTCCACACTAGCAGGGAAGAGTCCTTTGCCCTCTTTTCCTTCGCTCTCGCCGAAGAGTTGTTTCCACCACTCCGAGAAAAAGCGCATAGAAGGTTGATAAGAGGCAAGAATCTCCACAGATTTTCCTTGTTGTAGAAGTGCGAAACGAGCAGCAGAATAGCGCCAAGCAACGTTGTTCTCGCCCTCTTTCGCAAGGTCGGTCATAGCAGTGTGAGCCCCAGACATCAGTGCCTCGATATCAACCCCACAAGCCGCAATGGGAAGCAGTCCCACAGCAGTGAGCACAGAGTAACGACCACCAACATTGTCGGGGACAACAAAGGTCTCGTACCCTTTGGCATCAGCCATTTTTTTCAATGCACCACGACTTTTATCGGTGGTAGCATAGATGCGTTTTGCTGCTTCAGCTTCGCCATATTTCTCTTCAATTTTATTTTTGAAGATACGGAAAGCGACTGCAGGCTCGGTGGTGGTACCTGATTTCGAGATGACGTTGATGGAAAAATCACGGTCGCCGATGAGATCCATGGTCTCAAGGAGAGCATCGGTAGAAAGTCCATTTCCAACGAAATAAATATCAGGGGTATCTTTGGATTTAAGGTTGTAGTTAGGGGAACAAAGCAGATCCACCACAGCTTTAGAACCGAGGTAAGAGCCACCAATTCCGATGACCACAAGAACCTTAGATTGCTCTTTAATTCTCTTTGCAGCAGCTTGAATACGAGCAAATTCCGCTTTGTCGTAGTTCTCAGGAAGTTTTACCCAACCGGTAAATTCTCCCCCTTTGCCAGAACCAGTGGCAAGTTTTTCCGAAGCACTCTTGAGGTTTTGAAGTTGCGAGGTCACAAAGCTAGCAGGGAGGAAGGATTCGACTTTTGATGTGTCTAGTGTTAGCATAATTTTTCTCCATTCTATATATCAACTTGATTTGTGTTGCAAGGGGGTCGCATTATTGAAGTGCTTGGGTTAAATCTGCAAGGATATCAGAAAGATCCTCAATCCCCACCGAAAGCCGAACCAAATCAGCCGAAACTCCAGCTTCGATGAGTTGCTCATCGCTGAGTTGACGGTGGGTGGAGGTAGCAGGGTGTAGAATACAGGTCTGCGCATCTGCGACGTGGGTCGCAATATTACAAAGGGTGAGCTTAGCCATAAATGCTTCAGCCCCTTTTTGTCCATCTTTAAGCCCGAAGGATAACACACCACAGCTACCCTTAGGAAGATACTTATCGCATCGCTCTTTTTGAGAACTATGCGCAAGCTCAGGGAAATTCACCCAAGCCACTTTGGGATGGTCTTCTAAAAATTGCGCCACAGCAAGTCCGTTTTGGGCATGCTTCGCCATGCGAAGGGGAAGGGTCTCAAGACCAATATTAAGCAGGTAGGAGTTCATAGGGGCAGGGGTCGCACCCAAATCACGCATGAGTTGGACGGTAGCTTTGGTGATATAGGCGCCTTTTCCAAATGTTTCAGCATAGATAAGCCCATGATAACTAGGATCAGGGGTACAGAACTCAGGGAATTTCTCTTTGTGTGCCATCCAGTCAAAGTTACCACTATCCACGATGACTCCACCCATCGAACTGGCATGGCCATCTAAATACTTGGTGGTGGAATGGGTGACAATGTCAGCGCCCCACTCGAATGGTTTGCAGTGGACAGGGGAGGGGAAGGAGTTATCCAAAATCAAAGGAACACCCTTGGCATGTGCCACTTTGGCAAATTTCTCAATATCGAGGACATGAAGGGTAGGATTCGAGAGGGTCTCGCCAAAAACTGCTTTGGTATTGGGACGGAAGGCAGCCCCAAGCTCCTCCTCCGTGCAGTCAGGAGAAATAAAGCTAAACTCGATGCCCATGCGCTTCATGGTGACCGAGAAGAGGTTAAAACTACCACCGTAAATTGCCGTGGTCGAGATGACGTGATCCCCACAGCCAGCAAGGTTTAAAATTGCAAAAAAGGTGGCAGCTTGACCAGAGGAGGTCAGCATGGCTGCAACCCCACCCTCAAGCTCGCAAATTTTTGCTGCCACAGTATCATTGGTGGGATTCCCCACACGAGTATAAAAATAGCCACTCTCTTCTAGATTAAAGAGTTTGCCCATGGCTTCACTGGTATCATAGCGATAGGTGGTGGATTGAACAATGGGAAGTTGGCGTGGCTCGCCGTTTTGAGGACGATAGCCAGCTCGAAGTGCTTTGGTAGCATCTTGGAAATCAGACATGATAAAAACCTCTTTCATTAGGGTCTGTAATAAGTGATATAAGAGTAGGAAACCCCTTTTTCCTCGATAGGAGGGGAGATTTCCTCGGAAATTTCCACCCAATCAGGGTGGTCATCTAAATTTGGAAAAAAGCAATCAGCTTGGTAGGAATGGGCAATCTTGGTCACATAGACTTTGGAACAAAGGGGGAGCAATTGCTCGTAAACAGTCCCTCCACCAATGACAAAAACAGTGTCCTCGCTTGCTCGCTCTAAAAATTCATCCACAGAACGACAAACCACACCACCCTCGACCTCGAAAGAGGGGTCAGAGGAGAGAATATAGTTTGTACGACGTGGAAGGGGCTTTGCGTGGGGGAAGGTGGAAAGTGTCTTGCGCCCAAGTACCACTCCGTGCCCCGTGGTCAGGGACTGAAATCGCTTTAAATCAGAGGGGAGGTAGATCAGTTGATCTCCCCCCATGCCAATCCCCCAATTTTGATCCACCACAACAATGGCGCACAAGGTTTTCATGAAACCCTCCTAAATGGCAATGGGAATGGTTCCCAAAATGGGGTGGGACTCATACCCCTCCACCTTGATACTCTTGGTGGTGAAGTCGTAAAAATTCGTAATACTAGGATCGATGGTAATGGTAGGGGCAGGAAAGGGTTTGTGGGTAAGCATTTGCTCGATCATCTCGACATGTCTATCATAGATATGACAGTCAGCAATGACGTGAACCAGTTCCCCAGCCACTAGCCCCGAAACTTGCGCAAAAAACTTGACAAGCATGGCATACTGCATCACGTTCCAACCATTCGCCGTGAGCATATCTTGGGATCTTTGATTCAAGATGGCATTGAGCACATTCCCCGACACATTAAAGGTCATGGAATAGGCACAGGGGTAAAGCGCCATCTCAGATAGATCGTGATGGTTATAGAGGTTTGTCATGATCCGACGAGATTGTGGATTGTGTTTGAGGTCATAAAGCACCCGATCCACTTGATCAAACTCTCCTTCAGGATAGGAATGCTTCACCGAGAGTTGATATCCATAGGCTTTACCAATGGTACCACGATCATCTGCCCAAGCATCCCATACGTGACTACTCAGTAGAGCAGTATCGTTGCTCTTTTTCTGAAAAATCCATAAAAGCTCGTCCACCGATGATTTCAAAAATTGCTTTCTCACCGTCAAGATGGGAAATTCTTTCTGCAGATCATATCGGTTGACAATCCCAAACTTTTTCACAGTATGGGCAGGGGTGCCGTCCTCCCAACGGGGTCGCACCTCTTGGTCGGTATCCCAAATGCCATTGGCAAGAATATCCCGACAGTTTGCGAGGAAAACCTCATCCGCGTAACTCATCTTCCACCAACCTTAGTGGTGATGATCATGCCCATGACAGGAACTGCAATCGGTGGAACAACCCACAATAGGAGTAGGGTCGATCCCTTGTTGGGTGTAGTAGTCGGCAATGGCAGTTTTCAGTGCCTCCTCGGCCAAAACCGAGCAGTGCATCTTCACAGGGGGAAGTCCGTCAAGGGATTCAGCAACGGCTTTGTTGGTGATGGCAAGTGCCTCTTGAATGGTTTTCCCTTTCACGAGTTCTGTTGCCATGGACGAGGTGGCAACAGCAGCCCCACAACCAAAGGTCTTAAATTTTACATCAATGATCACGTCGTCCTCGATATCGAGGTAGATCTTCATAATATCTCCGCACTTGGCATTCCCGACCTCGCCAACGGCAGTGGGATTTTCAAGCTCCCCCATATTACGGGGATTTGCGAAATGGTCCATAACTTTATCTGAATACATGGTATAACTCCTTTTAGTGTGTGGAAACCCTATTCAATGGGCTCCCCTTTTAGAATCTTCTCCCACACGGGGGACATGGTGCGCAAGCGCTCTACCGAGGCGATGATCTTCTCGGCAATAAAATCAATTTGTTCTTCGGTGTTGTCCACCCCAAGTGTAACACGAAGAGACCCATGCACAATGGCATGAGGAAGCCCTAGAGACATCAAAACGTGGGATGGCTCAAGGGAACCGGTAGCACAGGCAGAACCGGTGGAACAGCAAATCCCGTGCATATCCAGTAGCAGAAGGAGACCTTCCCCTTCAATCCCTTCAAAAATATAGCTCGCAGTCCCGGCAAGACGTTTCTCAGGATGCCCTGTGAAATGGGAATAGGGTAGGGTAAGCACCTTTTCGGTCAAACGATCACGAAGTCCCTTGACGTATGCCATATCGTGATCCATATGTTCAATCGCAAGAGAGAGTGCAGTAGCAGTCCCTACGATATTTGCCACATTTTCAGTACCAGAACGACGGTTTTTCTCTTGTCCACCTCCGGTAATCTGCGCAGGAACATAGACCCCAGTGCGCACATAAAGAACCCCAGCCCCTTTGGGACCATGCAGTTTATGGGCAGAGAGGGATAGCATATCAATGTGCATTTCAGTCACATCGATGGGAATATGTCCCATAGCTTGTACTGCATCGGTGTGGAACACAATCCCACGCGCATGGCAGAGGGCACCAATCTCAGCAATGGGTTGAAGGGTGCCAATTTCATTATTTGCTGCCATGATAGAAACCAAAGCAGTATCATCGGTCATGGCTTGCTCGAGTCCCTCGAGCGAGATCATCCCAGTGCCATCCACAGGCAAATAGGTGACGGTACAACCCGATTTCTCAAGGGCTTCGCAGGTTTCCAGTAGGGCAGGGTGCTCGATACAGGTGGTGATGATGTGTTTTTTCTTAGAGCCTTGCATATATCCACGAATGGCAAGGTTATCTGCCTCGGTCCCTCCAGCAGTAAAGGTGATTTCTGTGGGTTTCTTTGCGTGGAGTAGGTTGCAGACCTGCTCTCTCGCAGTTTCGATGGCTGTTCGTGCCACTTGACCGGCTTGATGCAGACTCGAGGGATTTCCGAAATGGGTGGTTAAATAAGGGGTCATCGCCTCTAACACCTTAGGGGAGAGAGGGGTAGTAGCAGCGTGATCAGCATATATCAGTGGTTTCATGATATGTCCTTTCTATGGTAAAAATATATATAGTAAAAATTGTTGACATCTTTAGATGGTTTCATACGAGGGGTTGCGATAACTCTAGTATAACAGAAAATTTGAAAAATGCAACAAGAAAAATAAAACAAAAATAGGCAACAAAAATTTGTTACCTATTCAAGTATCTAATATCGGCGATTACGTCGTTGATTGCGAGTACGACTGCGGCTGCGTTGACGACTTCTCGAGGATTGTGACTGTGAAGGACGACGACTCGAGCGAAAATAGAGGCTAATGAGCGCAATTCCAACACAAAGACCAACCGATCCAAATGCAAGGGTGAGCCCCCATTGATCGAAGAAGAGCATCACTTGTTGCTGTTGATACAGAAGCTCCGAGCGCTCCACATCATTGACAGCAACCAAATCAAGGGTACCATAGACCTCGCCTTCGTAGGATAAGGTGATGGTTCCCATCTTATCCCCTTTGAACACAGGGGCATCCACCTCGGTATTGAAGAGGTGGATGTCAGAAGAAATCTCGTCTAAATCCATGGAAACAGGAAGGGTTTTCGAGATCGAACCCTCTGCCATTACCATGACAAAATCGGTCTCTTCGGATAGATTGACCACCACTTGCGTAATGGGATCTGTTCCAGAAGAAATGGTGCGATGATCAAAATCGTTGATCCCCCATTGCAAGAGGTCACGACTTTGCTTAAATTGTTTTTGCACCACAGAGCCATCGGGCAAAGTGACAGACTCCGACCCAAGCACCACAGAAATAAGATACTCGCTCCCCGAAACTGCAGCAGCAGCCAAGCAGCGCCCGGCTGCACTGGTAGAACCGGTTTTACCACCGATACAAGGGTTATAGGTATACCCACGATAGTACCACTCGGTGAGCAGCGCATTGGTATTGTAAAACTCACGAGGCTCCTCTAGGTTAGATGCAGCAGTCTCATAGACCGAAGTGCCCATAATATCAGCAAGAATGGGATAGGTAAATGCTTCTTTCAAGGTGAGGTAGATATCATAAGCCGTGGTGTAGTGGTCCTCATCGTGAAGACCGTGGGTGTTGGCGTAATGGGTATCTATGCAACCCAGTTGCTTGGATTTGGCATTCATCCGATCCACAAACCCTTGTTGTGACCCAGCAATCTCGACGGCAAGAATATTTCCAGCTTCATTTGCCGATGCAATGAGCAAGCAGTGGAGCAGATCATCCACCGATAGGGTCTCGCCGGTGGCAATCCCTTGGGAAGAGCCGTAAATAGAGAGCCCTTCTTCAGCAAGGATATCAGCGGTCACCATATCATCAAGTGTAATCTCGCCATCATCGATGGCTTGCGCCACAATAATACCGGTCATAACCTTGGTAATACTGGCGGGGTAGGCACGATCGTAGGCATTTTGCTCGAAGAGCACTTCGTCATTGGCAGCATCCACCAAAATGGCATAGGGTGCATCAATGGTAGAGAGATCAAGTGCCAAGACAGACTGAGGCACCAAGCATAGTGCCAAAAGTGTGTATGTAAAAATTGTTGTGAAAAAAAATCGTTTTTGCATATTCAAAACTCCCAAGGTATGGTATAATGGAGGGGAAAGGGACGCTACTCTATTATAGCATAACCAGGCATCTCATTGCAACTATTTTTTCAAAAACCTACATCATAGACCAGAATCCATAGATAGAAAGAGGAATCGTAGATGAAAAAGAGAACCTTATTCGAAAAAACCACTTTGGTGGCAACCGTGGTATTCACATTCGGTGTCATGGGGTACTTCTACCTCAAAAACCAGCCCACAGAACCATGGGAGATCACTATGGAAAACCCAGCAGAACCCGAAGTCACCACCCTCGAAGAGGAGACCAAACCCGACTCTCTCCTCGAAGGGGAACACATAAATATCAATACGGCGCAGGCAGAAGATCTAGAACGTCTACCCAATATCGGAGCCACTCGAGCCGAGCAAATCGTGGCATACCGAAATAAAAACGGCGCCTTCATAACCGAAGAAGACCTCATGGGAATCAGTGGGATAGGCGAGGTCACCCTCGAAAACTTACGACCCTATATCACACTATCATAAGGAGGACCCCCATGGCACATATATTAGTGGTGGATGACGAACCCATCTTGGTAAAAGGCATCAAATTCAACCTCGAAGGGGAGGGGCACACCGTTGTCACTTGTTTCGACGGACAAGCAGCAGTCGAGCAGGCAGGGAAAGAGCAATTCGACCTCATCATGCTCGACCTCATGATGCCCAAAATGGACGGGTTAGAGGCTTGCATGGCAATCCGTAATTTCTCAAACGTCCCCATCATTATGCTCACAGCAAGGGGGGAGGACCAAGATAAACTGATGGGATTCGAATATGGTGCCGACGACTATATCACAAAGCCCTTCCACGTCCTCGAACTAAAAGCAAGGGTGCGAGCCTTAATCCGTCGCTCGAAAATCGCCATCAAACAGGAAGAGCCCGACCAAAGCACCATCCTCTTAGGGCACATCTCGCTCGACACCCTCAGCCAACAGGTCACCCAACAGGGAAACCCAGTAGAACTCACAGCCAAGGAGTTTAGCCTTATGGAACTCCTTATGAAAAACCCAAAAAGGGTCTATAGCCGAGATAACCTCCTTAGTATCGTATGGGGCTACGATTATTATGGGGATGATCGCACCGTGGATGTCCATATCAGAAGATTGCGTGAAAAGCTCGAGCTAAACCCAGCCTCCCCTCAATATATTCGCACCAAATGGGGGGTAGGATATTTTCTCGAACCCCCAGAGGAGGGATAGACCACCGTGAACAGGAAATTCTCCTTCCGTCGCAAAAAAGGGCAACCCATCGAAAGGGTTCCATTGTTCTCTTCCCTTCAAATGAAGTATGCCATCAGCAGTCTAATGGTACTCTTAGCCGTCCTCCTCCTCCTTAATATCTTTCCCATCGAGGTCACAAAGGAGCTACTCTTCCAATCCCGTGTTGCCTCCCTCAACAGCCAAACAGCTGTCATCTCCTCTGCCTTAATCGAACTCGATACCCTCACCCACCAGACGGTCTCCCGTGTCATCGACCTCCTCGAGGTCAGGGGGCTCTCTCGCCTTGTCATCACCAATGAAATGGGAGAAATCCTCTACGATAGCGATCGCCCCAACCAAATCCGATCAGGGCAATACCTCCTCGATCAAGAATTGATTGTCGCACTAGAGGGATACCACGTCGTGCGTTCGGAATACCAAGAAAATCAGGTCTATTCGGTGGCAGCATCCCCCATTGTCTATCGTGAAAACACCATAGGGGCAATCTATGCCCTCGAAATTGATGAGGAACAGGGGCTCCTCCTCCAGTCTTTGCAGGATAATTTGCGTACCATCTCGTGGGTCGCCGCAGCCCTCGCAACAAGTATGTGTGCCATCATCTCTGCGCTATTCGCTCAACGGATTCGAGCCCTATTAGCAGCAATTCGTATCGTCGGAGAAGGGGAATACGGTCATCGCCTCATCCCCAAAGGGGAGGACGAAATGGCATTCCTCGCCCAAGAGTTCAACACCCTCACCGACCACCTCCAATCCACCGAAGAGGTACGCCGACGCTTTGTTTCGGACGCCTCACACGAACTGCGCACCCCACTCGCTTCCATCTCACTGCTAGCCGACTCTATCCTACAAAATCAGACCATGGAGAAGGAGACCGTCCAGGAATTTGTGGCAGATATATGCGCCGAAGCCGAACGGCTCAATCGCATCACTCAACGACTCCTCACCCTCTCCCAGCTCGATAGCCTCCCAGCACCAGCAGCAGAAGAGGTCTCGGTCAATGAGGTGGTACGACGTGTCATCCAAAGTCTCGAGCTCCTCGCCGACGAAAAGGGGGCGCACTTCCACTTCCAACCCACAGAACCACATAGGGTCTACTGCACAGCAGATAAACTTCATCAAATCTGCTATAACCTCATGGAGAATGCCATCAAATACTCTCCCCACGGGGGCGAAATTGCAATCACCGTGGTCAGTCAAGAACAAGAAGTCCTCCTCGAGGTAGCCGACAATGGCATCGGCATACCAGAATCCGAACTATCCAAGGTATTCAATCGCTTTTACCGAGTAGATAACGCTCGCTCCCCCGAAACAGGGGGGACAGGACTAGGGCTCGCCATCGTGCGAGACACGGTGCGAAGCTACGGAGGATGGGTGGATGCCAAGCAAAATCACCCCGAAGGGGCACTCTTCACGGTGGGACTTCGTGCCGTACCAGATCCACCCATAGAAGGAGAACAATAGATGATGAAAAAATGTGCCATCTCCCTCCTCCTTGCCTTGTTATGTAGTTGCGTCCAATTAGAAGAGAGCCCAACCACCTACAATCTATATTACCTCCCACGTGATGCCACAGCAGGGCAAGGGTACCAACCTATGGAATGGTTCCCCACAACCGACCAACCGGTCACGCCAGAACTCCTCCTCGCAGCACTCATCACACCTCGACTCAGTGATCTATTCGCCACCCCATTTCCAGTGGGTACCACGGTCATCCATAGCCAACTCAACGGCAATATCCTCACGGTTCGCCTCAGTTGGCACTATAGTGAACTCAGTGGAATTTCACGCACCCTCGCCGACTATTCCATCGTCAAAACCCTCTGCCAACTCGGTTCAGTGGAAGGGGTAGTACTAGTGGTAGATGGCGAAGAGGGGGCAATCACCGTGGTAAAACGGCAAGGAGATATCACCACGCTAGTCGAGCAACCACCACTCACATAACATCGCAATCCACCTAATTTCAAAGGACAGTGAAGGACCAACTAAGAATCCCAAAAATTTCTTCAAGTTTTTTTCAAAAAACTCTTTACAAAGGATTATGGATGTGATATTATACTAATGCAAGTAATTCTTATTAGCTAGGAGATGAACCCATGCAACAAAAAATCCGCTACAGCAAAAAGAGGGAAGCAATCCTCACCACCCTCCAAAGCACCAAAACCCATCCCAACGCAGAATGGGTTCTCGCCCAACTCAAACCGGAATATCCCGATTTAAGTTTAGGCACGGTCTACCGTAATCTCTCCTTCTTTAAGGAGCAAGGCAATATCATCAGCGTCGGAGTGGTCAACGGCCAAGAGCGTTTCGATGCTACAACAACCCCCCACTCACATTTCATCTGCGAAGACTGTGGCTCAGTCATCGACGTGCTTGAAGTGGATGCCCTCCAAGAGATTACCCCTGCAGTCACCCAATCATACGGTTTTACAGTCGCCAGACAAGAGCTCGTGTTATACGGCACTTGCAAAGATTGTAACAATATAAGTCACTCTGCTGAAGTGGCAATCTAGGGAGAAAATCCCAAATTTTGAAAAAAGAGGTAAAAATCATGAAAAAGTACATTTGTACAGTCTGCGGCTACATCCACGAAGGGGACAGTGCCCCTGATTCCTGCCCACAATGTAAAGTGGGAGCTGACAAATTCAAAGTCCAAGAGGGCGCACTTAGCTGGGCAGCTGAGCACGTTCTTGGTGTGGCTAGTGGTGTCGACGAGGAAATCCTCGAAGGCCTCCGTGCAAACTTCAACGGCGAGTGCACCGAAGTTGGTATGTACCTAGCAATGTCCCGCGTGGCATACCGTGAAGGTTATGCAGAAATCGGCGCATACTGGGAAAAAGCAGCCTACGAAGAGGCAGAGCACGCTGCAAAATTTGCAGAACTCCTCGGCGAAGTCCTCACCGACTCCACCAAGAAAAACCTCGAGATGCGTGTTGCAGCTGAAAACGGCGCAACTGCAGGTAAAATGGATATTGCGAAAAAAGCAAAAGAGCTCGGACTCGATGCAATCCACGATACCGTCCATGAAATGGCTCGTGACGAAGCTCGCCACGGTAAAGCATTCGCAGGACTCCTCGCACGTTACTTCGGTTAAGATTAAGCCTAGAAATAGCTTATGTTTATGCCCCCCTGATCTTCTGATTACGAAGGTCAGGGGGGTTCTTTTGCACGCTGTCGAGTGGGATGACTGTTGAGTGCAATTCCACAGAAATCTAATGTAATAATAAGGTGGGCTATCTCCTAAAATACTTGACTTAAACCTGACAGAAGAGTATAATAAAATTACCCAATCTGGGCAATTTTAAGGAGGAAGAAATATGAAATTAAAATCAATCGCAAGCACCTTTTGCCTATCTGCATTATTGATAGGAGGTATGACAACAGAGGCAGCGGCATTGACTCTGCCAGAGCCAAGCACCCACAGCTACAGCTTTAACGCTTGGGCGATGACCCCAGACGGAACCTCTGTGGATGATGCCATAGAAGCCACCGTCACCTTCAATGGTTACTACGGTACCATAAGCACGGAAGATTTAGGCTACCAGCATCAATTCGTCGATGCCGAAGATGTTCATGTAATTGCTGAGGGTTCCACTGTGGTGCTCACCCTGAAAAGTGATTATGATGGCTTGGTAGAGCACGGATTGTTCAGCCCTGGCTTCGACACCAGTACCTTATGGGATCCAGAGAATGGAACAGGTGGTGTTCTTGCGCATTACGGTAACAATGCCCAAGGAGCCACAATTTTTTCAACAGATAGAGACTTCGGTACCAAAGCCGATGTCTACGTTGCTTACTGGTATCTAAAAGAAGAAGGAAGCGACGTGGTAGAATCCCGTGTCAGTGGGTACCCCTATACCCCTACTTTGTATAGCTTAGAGGAAACAGGGAAGAATGAATTTACCTATTCTCCCAATCTTGGCCACGCTAGCTTATTCTTCCAGTCATTTAATACCATTTATGATGATGCGAACTACTTCGAAATTAACCCCGGCCATGTCTTGGTCATCGATCAAGAGGGGATTGACGAGCTGGTAGAGACAGGTTACACCTTCTTCACCGGCCAGACCGAGGAACAGATGGCAGGAACGGCAAGCATGGTGGGACCTGTGCAGTATCACTACCCAAACCTCCTAGAGCTCTTTGCTGAAACACCCACCACCCCAGAATCCACCCCATCCGACCTCGACGGCTACACCTTTAACACATCATGGGCAACCTCAAACGTCCAATTCGCCTACGATAACGACCTTTTGGTGGATTCCCTGGGAAAAGACTTCACAGTTTCCATCACCCGTGAACAAATCGCCGACCTCTTGGTCAATATGATCGAAAAAGCTTCAGGACAAACCCTCCCCATGGCAGAGGTCAACCCATTCACCGATACCTCAAGCGAAACAGCCCTTAAGGCAAACGCAGCAGGAATCATCAACGGTAAAGAGGGTGGACTCTTCGATCCTGATAACACAGCAAAACGTGAAGAGATCTGCATCATGCTCTACCGTGCTATCGAAAAGCTCGAAGAACTAACAGGCGAGAGCTATATCGACTTCTCTCTCACAGCATTTGATGGCTATCCCGACATTGCAGAAATCAGCAGTTGGGCAACCTACTACGTTGCAATCATTGTCAATAATGGTGTGATGTCAGGTTCAAACGGAAGCATCCTCCCAAAATCCGAAACCACCATCGAGCAATGCTTGGTGCTGAGCAATAACCTCTTTAAATTCGCAAATTAACCCCAAATCCCCCACTGAAAACGGTGGGGGATTTTCCGTGTTAGTCAAGAAAAACTTGACACAAACTTCGAAGAAGAGTATAATAAAATTACCAAATTTGGGCAATTATTAGGAGGAATAAAATGAACAGAAAAATTTTAACAGGAATTCTCGCTAGTAGCATGATTTTAGGTATGAGCACAGTGAGTTTTGCAAACTCAACACAAACACAAGAGCTCAACCAAGCACACGTCCAAACATCACAAGCGATGTCCACTGTCCTCGAAACGAGTGGGATTTGTGGTGACAATGCCACATGGCATTACGACCTAGAAACCAGTGTATTAACCATTTCTGGAACAGGTGCAATGTACGATTATGACTACACTGATAACAAGGCACCTTGGGATGGACATAAATATAATTATGACACAGGTGATAAAATTTTAGGCATTGTTGTGGAAGAGGGGATCACCCATATTTCAGCCTACTCAATCTGGAATTGCCAATACTTAACATCGTTGACACTCCCAAGCACCTTAGAAACCTTGGGAGAGAGTGGACTATCCGGTTTTCGCAGACTCACCACTCTTGTGGTGCCCGATAGCCTAACAAATATTCCCAAGAGTGCATTTAGTTACAGTAAATTGGTGACCGATTTCGTCATTCCTCCAAAGGTCACCTCAATTGGGGATAATGCATTTCAAGACTGTTCTGATTTGCTCAACATCACCATTCCACAAAGTGTCACCTACATTGGTTCTTCCGCTTTTAACAGTTGCGACTCCCTTAAGCAACTCACAATCCCCAATAGTGTTACCTCGATGGGAAACAATGTTTTTTTCGATTGTGACAAGTTAACAGGTGTGTATATTCCAGCTTCGGTCACCGAAATTGGATATAATCTGTGTCACATAATCTATCCCGACTCGGATTCTATGTACGGAATTTCACAAAAAGTGAAAACCACCCTAACCATCTATGGGGAAGCTGGCTCCTATGTAGAAACTTATGCGGCAGAAAATGGTTACAAGTTCTCTGCAGTCACTTCCGAGACCATGCCAACATGGGTGGATCAAAGCCTATTAACTGAAATTCCCACCACCCCAGAAGACACTACCACTCCAGAAGAACCCACCACCCCAGAATCCACCCCATCCGACCTCGACGGCTACACCTTTAACACATCATGGGCAACCTCAAACGTCCAATTCGCCTTTGATAATGAACTTTTGGTGGATTCCCTGGGAAAAGACTTCACAGTCTCCATCACCCGTGCCCAAATCGCCGACCTCTTGGTCAACATGATCGAAAAAGCTTCAGGACAAACCCTCCCCATGGCAGAGGTCAACCCCTTCACCGATACCTCAAGCGAAACAGCCCTTAAGGCAAACGCAGCAGGAATCATCAACGGCAAAGAGGGTGGACTCTTCGATCCTGATAACACAGCAAAACGTGAAGAGATCTGCATCATGCTCTACCGTGCCATTGAAAAGCTCGAAGAACTAACAGGCGAGAGCTATATCGACTTCTCTCTCACAGCATTTGATGGCTATCCCGACATTGCAGAAATCAGCAGTTGGGCAACCTACTACGTTGCAATCATTGTCAATAATGGTGTGATGTCAGGTTCAAACGGAAGCATCCTCCCAAAATCCGAAACCACCATCGAGCAATGTTTGGTGCTGAGCAATAACCTCTTCAAATTCTAAAACCCAAAAAGCACCACTGTTATTCTAGGATAATAGTGGTGCTTTTATTATGAAATTTAAATATTTTCAATCAAATAATATGGTTTTATACTAGAAAACACGATTTTCCTAAAGTGAATCAAGATCAACAGAGCGAGCAGAGCAGGAAAGCTACCATACATAAAGACACGATAATATTCAATCTGATTTTTCAGAAACCACCGAATCCCAAGGTCGAGACCAACCACAACCCAGTACGAGAGGAAAAGCCAGGGCTTCGCAATTGAAATAGTATCCTTCTCATACTTCCCAAGCCACATGAACAGGAGAAAAAACTGTGAAAGACTCGAAAAACCAAGATTCATCCCCAAAACCACGAGCAGTATCAGTGGAGAATATTCCTCCCAATAGCTTGGCATAACCCACTCTTGCATATAATAAGTGTAGTACTCGAAGGTAAACAAGTGTTGACGTGGATCAAATACGATAATATCTTGGAATAAGAGTGCTTCCAAGCCTAACACTGCAAGATACACAAGGGACAGTGCATACATCAAGCGAATCTGTTTTAAGGAAATAAGTAGTGCCATAAAAAAACCTCCATCCCGAAGTAATTACCGATAAAGCTATTATACCACACAAAAGCGTACCAGTGTGTCTCCTTTGAAAAAATATTGAAAAATTTTCCTCTCCAATCCATTACTGACAAAAATATCTCGATTGACAGTAAAATCCAAGTATTTACTCGGACATTCCACCGAAATTCTCATATTCCGTACAAATAAAAGGGACTGCACTCCTCCGACAAACACAATACAAAACACGACATTTGTGAAATAGCAAAATTTCTGGTCCCCTATGCCAAAATCCCAATGATTCAAGTTATCGTGTGGGAATTTTTTGGAAAGAGGTAGACAAGCCAATGGTTCTGTGATAAAATATGGTATATCATGCCGCCGTGAGGTGGCAATAGAAGAAGGAGCTTATCAATGAAAAAAATCACCAAACTAGCCCTCGTCCTCGCTATCATGTCCATCATGATGACCTCAGCATTCGCAACATCCCCCGAAAGTGATTTCCTCTTTTCCGAGGGAACCATCACCAAATATGTCGGACCAGGTGGAACAGTGGTCATCCCTTCCTCCATCGGTGGAGTGGATGTCCTGAAACTAGGGGACGAATCCTTTGCAAATAACACCTCAATCACCTCGGTTGCCATCCCAGGCACCATCAGAGAAGTGGGCCATAACGTCTTTGTCGGTTCTGATTCTCTCACATCGGTCTATTTCGCAAGTAATGCAACATGGCTTCAATGGAGTGGCAACTACCCCAGCGTGGTCTACAGTCCATATTACGGATTCTCCACCCTCCCCAACGTCACCGTTTACAGCACCCACTCCACTTGGGCAGAAAAATATTGTCAATACAATGGAATCAAATTCGTCACAGTGACCGAGGTACCTTCGTGGGCAACCTCCACCGAGCCAGTCCCCACTTACACCTATGCATCATGGGCAGAGAATAACGTCAACTATGCCTTCGATAACAATCTCGTAGTGGATTCTGTTGGAAACGATTTCACAGTAAACATCAACAGAGAACAAATCGCCGACCTCTTGGTCAACATGATCGAGCAATATTCTGGCACAACCCTTCCAGCAGCAAGTGTTGATACCTTCTCGGATTCCCAAAGCACATCAGTGCTCAAAGCTTACGAAGCAGGCATCATCTCTGGAAAAACAACCTACCTATTTGACCCACTCAGTACAGCGAAACGTCAAGAAATCGCTGTCATGATTTACAGAGCTATCGAAACACTAGAAGAGATCACAGGAAATTCTTACATCGACTTCTCTCTTACCACTCTATCTGATTTTGCCGATCTCGACCAAACCGAAGAATGGGCAAAAAAATACCTTGCAGTCCTTGTCAATAATGGCATTATGTCTGGCTCAGGTACTGGTTCAGAGAAAAAGATCAATGCAAATAACCCAACCAGTATCCAAGAGTGCTTCGTTCTGAACAACAACCTCTTCAAATTCGAAAAATAATCTCTTTATAGAGGGATTAACAGTAAAAAGCACCACTTTTATCGTAGAATAAAAGTGGTGCTTTTGTTTATCGTTGATATTCAAATTCCAAATCGTAGAGGGAAACAATCTCACCATCCAAAATCCCCATGGATTCCAGACGATCAAATAGCCCTGATTCTCGTAATTTCTTGTCAAACCAGTTACGACTTTCGTAATCGTCGAAGTTGACCCCTCCAAGGAGTTGTTGTAGCCAAGGCCCTTCCACAACCCAAGTGTCGTCATATTTCTCGATCGTAACTTCACCAGAAGTGTCAATTTCCTTGGGTTTCTCGACGAAAGTAGGCTCAAACTTGATAACAGGGGGAAGGATAGCAAGTTCGCTCGCCACTTTTTGAATGAGTTCCGTGGTATTGAGATGGGCAGCAGCCGAAATCTCAAAAAAGTCATAGCCCAACCCTTCGACGTGTTCCCGAAAGGTTGAAAGTAGGGTCTCATCCTCGAGGATATCGATCTTATTTGCAACCACAATCATCTTGCGAGTGGCAAGTTCAGGGGAATATCGTTCGAGCTCGGCATTGATGGCAACAAAGTCAGCGACAGGGTCACGCCCCTCGCTCCCCGACACATCCACGACGTGAACCAGCAACCGACAACGGTCGATATGACGCAAAAAGTCGTACCCTAATCCAGCGCCATCTGCAGCCCCCTCGATAATACCAGGGATATCAGCCATGACGAAGGAATTCCCATCTTCGACGTAGATCACGCCCAGATTCGGAAACAGAGTGGTAAAATGATAGTTCGCAATCTTCGGACGAGCACGACTCACCACCGAGAGCAGGGTGGATTTCCCGACATTCGGAAACCCGATCAGTCCCACATCAGCAAGGAGTTTGAGCTCCAAGGTCACCTCGCAGGTCACCCCAGGGATACCGGGTTTCGCAAAACGAGGGGCTTGTCGGGTAGGGGTAGCAAAGTGCTTGTTCCCCCAACCTCCACGACCACCTTTTGCCAACACAAAGGAATCCAAGTCGGATAAATCCTGAATAATGGCACCACTTGCAGTATCACGAATCAGGGTACCACGAGGAATCTTCAAAACCAGAGGGGCGCCGTCCTTGCCGGTACACTTTGCGCCACCACCATCCTCGCCATTTTTAGCTGTATATTTCCGTTTAAACCGAAAATCCATCAGGGTAGACATATGATCATCCACTTCAAGGATAATATCTCCCCCACGACCACCGTCACCACCATCGGGACCTCCGGCATTGACGTATTTCTCACGGTGAAAGGAAACCACGCCGTTCCCACCATTTCCCGAACGCACGGTAATTCTAGCAGTATCAACAAAGGGTGCAGCCATGACAAGCACCTCCTTCAAAAAATAGGGCTTTGGTCGTATAGTGAATAGTGGTTAAAATGACAAAAAGCCAAACTAGCAAAATACAAAACACAAAAAAGCCAAAAATAAAAGGGTTGCAGAGGGCAAGACCCACTACAACCCAAGAGGGCAATCCCTCTTATTGTGCCGATTCAACGATAGAAACTTGCTTTCTACCTTTCCCCATGGGATGGAATTTCACCTTGCCGTCTTTCAGAGCGAACAGGGTATCATCCTTTCCTTTTCCCACGTTGTTTCCGGGATGAATGTGGGTACCACGTTGACGCACAAGGATGTTACCAGCCAAAACAAATTGACCATCTGCACGTTTCACGCCGAGACGTTTGGACTCAGAGTCACGACCGTTTCGAGTCGAACCCACACCCTTTTTATGGGCGAAAAATTGTAAACCAATATTTAACATGATCTTACACCTCCATTACAGTAATATTTTCAGGATATTCCTCGGATAATTGCACCAAATGCAGCAAAAATCCAGCCAGAAGGCTCTGGCAAGTGGATTCGTTGGTAGAACCAAGAGATCCAGGTAATTTCAAAGAAATGGTATCTTCCAGCACTTTGACCGCCGCCCCGAGTCCTAAAACATCGTTAATGGTGGTCTCCACCAGTCGCAAAGAACTGGTAATAGCAGCGCAGACAAGATCCTCCCCTTCAGGAGCAAACCCACTATGACCTTGCACAGCAAAGCCAATAAGGCGAGGCCCTTCAGAATAAAAGGTAGCGATTGTCATAGATTACACCTTGATAGAGTTGATCTGAATCTTAGTGTAAGGTTGACGATGTCCTTGACGTTTGCGATAGCCTTTTTTAGGGGTATACTTGAAGATACGGATTTTTTTACCTTTACCGTTTTTCAAAACGGTAGCGGTCACACTTGCTCCAGCAACGGTAGGTGCACCGAAGGTCGCAGTGTCGCCCAAGATGGCAAGAACATTACTAAAAGTAACGTTTTCAGCCTCATTAGCGTCTAACTTCTCGATGAAAATGCAATCACCCTCGGCGACTTTATATTGCTTTCCACCTGTCTCAAAAATTGCGTGCATACTGATTTTCCTCCTTTATTACGGTCTCGCTCTCGTAGGTGGTGTGATCCACGCTTCTCAAAACCCACTCAATGCGGTTCTCTTAGTATATCAGAGGAAAACCCCATTGTCAAGCGATTTTTCGATTTTTTGCAAAAAAACGACTTGCTTTCTGAAACAGAAAACAAGCCATCTCATTCAAACCAAAATCGGTTGCAACTGCTCCCCCTCAAGGGCTCGAGCCACGGTCAAAGGCAATAAGGAAAAATCTGCCACCAAAGAATCCGGCTTTTCGATGGGATCATCCTGCCCAAAGGGAACAAAATAGATATTCTTACGATTGAGTAGCACCCCGATGTTTTGCGCTGAAGTGGCAAGTCCGTCATTTGTCGAGGGGGCAATCACCACAGGACGATTATTCCTCAAATGTGCCTTAACTGCCAAGGTCACGCTGCTATCAGCAATTCCGTTTGCCAATTTCCCAAGGGTGTTACCCGTGCAGGGTGCCACAATAAGTAGATCGAGCAACTTTCTCGGGCCGAAGGGCTCGGTCTCGGCAATCGAGGTCAGCACCCTCGTGTCGCACAGTCGCCGAAGCTCAAGCATCAAATCGTGAGCCGTTCCAAACCGAGTATCCGTATTCGCAACCGATTCGCTTACTACGGGAACGAGAGAATAATTCCCCACCAATTTCTCTAAAGCAGTGAGCGCCGTCGCATGGGTGCAGTAGGAACCACAGAGCGCAAATCCAATGGTCTTGTTCAAAAACATCACCTTCCTAATTCTTCTAACATATGATAAATGGTCTTTTGAATGATCTCCCCAGCCGTCGCAGGGGCAACCTTCCCAGGGAGAGAGGGAGCAACAACCACAAGACGTTCCAGCCTTGCAGCCACCTCGTGATCCACCCCAACCCCTCCACTCGCAAGGTCG
>JAWXUK010000019.1:0-21119 GCA_044432785.1 Eubacteriales bacterium
GTGCTCCTTCCGATCTTGATCACCCTCGACGGCACGGCGAATCTCGGGACCATCACCATGCCAAAATCCAACATCATTTCCACCATCTCCATCACGGGCACCCCCATTTTGGCAGTGGGAAATGTGGATCTTGTGGCAGAGGACGAGGCTGGCTCTACCACGGAAAAAGTGGAGGTAAAACTCGAGATTTCGGCGCCCACATCGGTGGGACAAAACCTCATCTCCACCTCGAAAGAGGATAACGAAACGGTGGAAATTTGGATGGATATTTCACTCTCCAAAACCGTGGGAGAGGGGGCAAGCACCCCCATCACCGAGACAAATTCTCTCCTCGAAATTGTCTTCGAGCTATCGGCTACCCTTCAGGGATACCAAGGGTATGCAGTCTATCGTGAGCACGACGGAGTGGTGGATAAAATTTACACCACCCCCAACAGCGATGGGGAATATCTCGAAATTCGGGGCAATTATTTGGTGCTCCACGTCAAAAAATTCTCAACCTATGCCATCGCTTATGCCGATACCCCAATCACAGCCCCAAAAATACCCACAACAAGCGTAACACCCCCCATATCGAGCAACATTCCCACCCGTTACACAGCAATTATCCCAGCATTACAGAGTGGAACCATCACCACTTCCCCAGAAAAACCTCTGGCAGATGATGTGGTGATCATCACCCTCGAAGGGGTGGAGGGGCTTTATGAAATCACGGTTGCCAATGCCTATGGCGCAGCCATCGAGGTCACTCGAAATGACGATGGAAGTTATAGTTTTGTGCAACCTGCAAGCATGGTCACCATCCAAGTGCTTCTCGTGGAGGAGCTCCCCATCACTTTTGCAGATGTCTCCCCCTCGGATTGGTACTATGAATCGGTGGAGCTCGCCCATGCCACAGGTCTGATGAATGGGGTAGGGGAGGGGAGATTTGCGCCCGAAGCAGTCTCGAATCGTGCCATGATTGCAAGTATTTTATATAGTTTAGTGGGGAAACCAGAGGTAGAAGGAGAGAATTTCTCTGATATTCCTGACGGTGCATGGTATGCCGATGCCGTGCTTTGGGCAAGGCAAGAGGGGATTTCCTCGGGCATGGGAGAGAACCGATTTGCCCCTGATAGCGAGGTCACCCGTGAGCAACTGGTGGTCATGCTCTACGCATTCGAGCAACAATTTGGCTCAGGTGGATTTGTCGGAACTTGGATGTTCCCACTAGACTTCGGCGACATCGCCGAGGTAAGCCAGTGGGGGTACGAAGCCACAGCTTGGTGCACCATGAATGGGATCATCGAGGGGCGAGATGGTGGCAATTTTGCCCCAAGTGCCCACGCAAACCGTGGTGAAGTGGCGCAAATTATTATGAATTATGTAACCCAGTTTTGGGGATAGAAAAAGGGGCACGACTCTCGTCGTGCCCCTCGCTTTTTGCCTTTTAGATGGATTAGTACAGTTTGCGATACCTTAAAATAGGAGGGATATCAAAAAAGATGGGGGTTTATGCTTCTATCTCAAAGGAATTCTCCTCGATTTTCTCCACGATTTTGTGGGGTGGAATTTCGAGTGCCGAGGCTATTTTGAACAGGGTTTCAAGGGTGGGGCTTCTGAGTCCTCGCTCGATTTTGCTGTAGTGGGTGCGGTCTAAATCTGCTAAACCACTGAGCACGTCTTGGGAAATTCCTTTCTCTTTTCGGAGAGATTGTATACTCTTTCCAATGATTTCATTTGTCAACATGGCGATCACCTCAATAATATTTTATCAAGATGCAACCAATATTACGAGGTCGCTTGACCTCAAACTAAAGATGTGGTATACTATTTTTGAGTTGAATATAATGTCAATGAAGAATATCTACAAAAAGATAGCGAAAGAACATGGAGTGACTTGGCAAGAAGTACGAAATGATATGCAATCTGCACTCAATCACGCATATACCGACCAAAATCGCAATATATTGAACATTGTACGACAAAAAGAGGTGGAAAAAACAGGGGAAATCCCAACACCCGAAGAATTTATCGCTCACGCAACAAAGATACTAAATTCTGACAAAAAGCAGTCATAAAAGTAGGGCACGACTCTCGTCGTGCCCCTTTTCTCACCCATCTTTGAGGATGATTTTTTCCAATTGTTTTGCCATTTTCTTGACGTCCATCCCTTTGGTGAACTCCAAACAAGTCCCTGTGGGGTATCTTGTTTTGTCGGACCAACCCTCTGGAATACCGGATGCGCCGTACTTTGCGCCCAAAATTGCGCCGGCAACAGCTCCGATGGTATCGGCATCACGACCGAAGTTACCAGCCAGAATGACACCCTCTTTGAAGGTTTTGTTTGCCATACGAAGGGAGCAGAAGGTTTGAGGGATTGCCTCAGCCGTGGTAGACCAAGTGCTCGACCATAGTTCGTCATGGATTGGCATCCAACAATCGTAGATATCTGCGTTGAATTTGTCCACGATGGCGAAAGCACGTTGGGTTGCGTTGTAGAACCAAGATTCTTTGGGGACGTAGGACATGGCTTTTTCCAAAATCTCGTCGATGGTGGCATCCACCATTGCCATGGAAACTGCAACTGCAACTGCTTGAGCTCCCCAAATTCCGTCACGGTAATGGGAAACACTGGCATCAATTTCAGCCATGGCAGCTGCACGGTCAGGATCGCCAGCGCAGAGCACCCCGATGGGTCCCACACGCATTGCCGAGCCGTCGCTCATGTGGAATGCGTTGTACATTCCAGATTCAGGAGGGCGAAGCCCCTTGCGTAGATTGATGGCAGCTTCGATTTCGCTTGCGCCACCACGTTTGAATTCATCTTGTGTGGCGACATTTTCCAGCCAAGCCTCGACAACCTTCTCACTGGTGAGTTTTCCCTCGCAATCGATGAGGGTTTTGGCTGTTAAGAGTGCGAATTCTGTGTCATCGGTGCTCCAAGTGGCACCTTTGTTGAAATCTGTGGTGATTCCGTAGGCTGCCTTATTTTCAGGTTTGCGTGAGGCATCACCGAAGGAATCCCCGATGGCAAGACCAGAAAGGGAGCCGTAAACACGGTCGGATAATAGGTCTTTGTCTGCTAATAGTTGCTGTCTTGTGATCATAATTGTCTTCTCCTAGCTGTTTTCGTTCGGAAACCAGAGAGAATCCCCTCTGGTTTCCGTTTTTTTGGATATATTACGAGAGTTCGCTGTTGACAAACTCGTGGATGGATTCCCCACCCATTGCGTACCATTCTGCGACGAAATCGTCGAAGGAATCGATGGATTCAGCACCGGTCACCACGTCCACCATAAAGGTGTTGTGTAGCATGACCAAGGCATCCCAAGTTGGTTGAAGATCTTCGCTGAAAATGACGTTCATGTCTTTGACATAGTACTCATCCATGGAAGAAAGTGCGTCTAATTGCGAGTCAGAGACAGGATATTCCACAAATTCGATATCTTCAGGGAAGTTATGGAAGGTATCCCAAATGCGTGCCCACCATTCGCCGTAACGGTCGGTGGTCTCGTAAGTGCCGTCCTCGTTGATGACGTAGTGGACATCTTGGATACCGAGTTTATCAATGATACGTCCAGCATCGGATGCCATGAATTCAAGGACTGCAAAGGCTTCGTTTTTCACTTCGGAGTCAGCATTGATGGCGAAACCACGGGATTCTTTGGTGACATCCACAGCAGTGTAGCCTTGAGCCACGCCGTCGGCAGGAGGTAGAATCATGAGAGCAGCATCTTCGCCGTTTGCGTTGGTCATGGAGTTGTTGTAAACGTAGACGATACCACCGGTACCGGCCATGGTAGCAGAACGGTTGCTAAAGAAAGCAGCTTCCATGGTGTCCCATTCGTTGGTGACATACTCAGGATCGATGAGACCCTGGGCATATAGATCGGCATAGAAAGCGAGTTTATCACGGTTTGCCTCGGTGACCATGTGACTGACAAATCCGTCAGAGGTCTCGATGAAGGAACCGGTTACGCCAAATGCTTGGTTGAAAATGGTGTCTAGGCGAGAGAGGTTTCCGTCAGCAGTGAAGCCGAACTCAGCAACCCCTTGAGCCACCAAATCTTTGTACATTGCGACGTAATTATCCACGGAAGGATCATCCATGACGGCTTGCACGCTGTCATATTCCATATAATCGCCACGGATCATAGGAACGTTGACACGGTTAGGAGCCAGCCAGAGAAGGTAGGGGTAGCTAGCCATACGCTCGTCGTGAGCAGGTTGCATCAGGTTTTTGATGTGGGTGGATTGTGCGAGGTATGGGGTCAAATCCACGAGCATATCATCGCCAGAGAGAGCGCTGTCGCCACCTTGGAAATAGATGATGTCAGGGGAGATTTGACCGGTACGCACAGCCACAGGAACGGCATCGGCGTAGGTTCCACTAGGTGCATCCATGTAGGTAAGTTTGACATATTGCTCGTTGGCTGCCATGCCAGCTTCGATTGCCTCCACAAGCATGAGGGTGGACTCTTCGGAAGCTGTGACGTCCTTCATGATGATGGTGACTTCGACAGGGCTATCGGCACTGCCGAAAGGTTGACCCACCGAAATGTTAGAGGTATCGCCACCGGTAGAACCTCCAGTGGTACCACCTGTGGTGCCACCTGTAGAGGAGTCGCTGCCAGAAGAACAGCCGACAGACAGGGATAGGAGCATCGCCGCTGAGAGTGTGAGTGCAGATAGTTTTTTCATGTGTTTTCTCCTTTTTTGCCCCAAAAGGGACGTATTTGTTGAGGGAAACCCTCTATTCTTTCACCCCACCACTCATCACATCTTTGGCATAAAACTTCAGCACAAAGGGGTAGATGAGCAAAATTGGGATAATAGATACCACAATTGCCGCATATTTCAGGGCATTGATGTCCAAACGAGAGACCACTTCATAGTCGAAGGTATTGGCAACCCCAAGTAGCTTAGAAGTGTCGTTTAGGACGAGGAATTCACGTAAAATAACTGGAAGTGGTGTTTTTTCTGGGGAACTGATGTAAAGTCCCGATTTGAAATATTCATTCCAACGAAGCACCCCGTAAAACATGGTGATGACGGCGATACCGGTTTTGGTGAGGGGGACGGCGATCTGCCACAGAATACGGAAATGCCCAGCGCCATCGAGTTTAGCAGCTTCGTAAAGCTCGGCAGGAACTGCCTCGAAATAGCGCATCAAAATGATGAGATAGTACACATTGACGGCAGTGACCAGAATGACCGACCACTGGGAACCCATCAAATTGAGCTGTTGAATGGTGAGGTATTCGGGGATCAAACCGGGGTCGAACAGCATCATAATGACCAGAAAAACCATGATGTATTGCCGTCCTACGAGATCTTTTTTGGTGAGCGCATAGGCTGCCATACAGGTGAGAGAAACGTTTATCAGCGTCCCCACCAAGGTGATGAAAATCGAGTTTTTCAGGGCTGGCATGATGTTAGGGTTTTCTAAAATGAGCTGATAATTGACCAGTGTAAATTCCTTCGGAATGATTTCCAGACCGTTCATGGTGGTGGAAACACTAGAGTCCGAGAGGGAAATGGCAAGGATATTGAGTAGGGGGATTACCATGGTTAAACTGATCAAAATCATGCCAAAACTAAGTAAACACTGGAATAAACTGAATTTTTGTTTCATTTACCAGACCCCCTTGCCTGTAATTTTTTTGGATACCACGTGGGTGCCGAGCACCAACATGACCCCGACCACCCCTTTGAGCAGTCCGACAGCTGTTGCGAGAGAATAGTTTCCTTGACTGAGGCCCACACGATAGATATAGGTGTCCAAAATGTCGATTTGACTGTTGACGGCATCGTTTGTGAAGTTGAACACTTGGTCGAAGCCGGCACTGAGGAAAAATCCGAGATTGAGGATGAAAACCGTGAACATAGGGGCGATAAGAGCCGGAATGATGATGAATCTAACGATATCCCACCGATTTGCGCCGTCAATCTCTGCCGATTCGAATAAACTTGGGCTAATGGACAAAATCGCCGTGAAATAGATGATGGAGTCCCAACCGATGCTGCGCCACGCCTCCGACCAGTAGAGCACCCAACGGATTGCCTCTTTATCGGTGAGCAGTCGTGTGGAGGGGAGCTGAAAAAAGTCTAAAATGGTGTTGACAGCCCCTGTAGAGGAGAGGGCCGAGGTCCAAATACCTGCGATCACAACCCACGAGAGGAAGTGAGGAAGGTAGGAGACCACTTGCACATATTTTTGGATCTTAGAGCTACGAAGTTCGTTTAATAGTAGCGCAAAGATGACAAAAAGAGGGAATAGTAGAATATATTTCATAAAACTAATGATGAGGGTATTTTCTAAAATGTCCCGAAATGCAGGGGTGGCAAAGATCATATCGAAGTATTTCGTCCCTGCAAATTCCCATGGATCGTTGCGCTTGTAGTCGAAAAAGGCAAGTCGCATATTGAGGATGGGGAGCACCCGAAAGAGCACGAAATAGATCAGGGTGGGTGCGAGCATGAGGTAGAGGATACGATCCTCGTACATTCGTCGAAACATGATCTCTCGCTTGGTGAGTAGTCTATTTTCTTTCATGAAGTCCCTCCTCTGTGTTGTGGTTTAAGAAACTGGTTACTTTAGCTACCTATAAGTATACGACAGATTGCGCCTGTTTGCAATGCACTATTTACACGAAAAAAGACAGGTTTATTTGTGCAACATACACAAACAAACCTGTCGGTCTGGTACGGTTAACGAGTGGTCTCACGCAGAACAAGTTCTGGAACCACTGATAAATGAGAGATATCGGGGGGATTTCCGTCAATCACCTCTAAAAGCATCTGGGTTGCCATGGTTGCCATAGAATAATGAGGTTTTCGCAAGGTGGAGATGGTGGGACTGTGGATCCGTGAGATCTCTAAATCGTCGAACCCGATGACCTCAACCTCGTCTGGAACCTTGATTTCATGGGCACGAAGCGCCGAGAGCACCCCGACTGCGATGATGTCGCCCCCTGTGAGGACGGCTGTGAACCGACGGTTTTTCTCTTGCAACCGGTTTATCATGTCGCAACCGGCTTGATAGGAGTAGTCGGAATTGTCAACGAGCCCCGAATCAAAGGGAATTCCACGCTCGAGCAGCACTTGACGGTACCCTTCGAGACGTTGTTGCGCCCCCGAGCTCTCGATTCTGCCGTCGAGGAGGGCGATTGCAGTGTGCCCCTTGTCCACGAGGTGGTTCATGGCTGTCATGATGCCGGCTTTGTTGTCCCCTCCGATACTGGCGTCGCTCACCCCTTTATCAAAGGTGCGTCCGATTAAGGAAATTGGCATGTGATAGCGACGATATTCCTGTAAAAATTCGGTATTTTCGTTACCAGAGCACAAAATCACGCCGTCTGCTCGCTTATCTACCATAGAAATAAGCAATTCTCGTTCTTTCGAGAGTTGGTGCTTGCTCTGGGCTAAAATCAAACTATAGTTGTGTTCTCGCAGAAAATCTTCCACCCCACAGACCAATTCAATCTGTACAGGGTTGCGCAGTTCAGGGACAATCATGCCGATCATGCAAGAGCTAGACACCGAAATACTGCGTGCCAAAACGTTGGGGCGATAGCCCAACTGCTCGATTTTATCTAGCACTAATCTCTTGGTTTCCTGAGAAAAACCGGCATCTTTGTTGTTAATGATTCGAGAAACCGTTGCTTTCGAGACTCCACACATCTGGGCAATGTCTGAGATGGTATATTTCAATGTGGTCACCCCTTTCAAGCGAATGAATCTAGTATACAGCATTTCTCGGCAAAATGCAAGATATTTTCCACTATTTTCCTCGGTTTAGTGAAATTATCCAAATTATCACCCGAAATTTTGGAAGGGTCTCTTTTGGGATAGGGTTGATTTTTTCGTATAACTGTAGTATCATGGAGAGAGAAACTAGTTAACTTTAGGAAAAGAAAGGGAAATATTATGATAGATAACTATTTAGACAAACTTTATGGTGGATTTTTGGGGATGAACGTCGGAATTCGTCTGGGCGCACCTGTGGAACCCACCATCTGGACCTACGAGCGCATTCAAAGCACCTATGGCGACATCACCGATTACGTCAAGGAGTACAAAAATTTCGCAGCCGACGACGATGCTAACGGCCCTGTGTTTTTTCTGCGTGCCCTCTACGACGATGCCTGTGATCGTGAGCTCACCCCTGACGACGTGGCTCGTGCCTGGCTCAACTACACACGTGAAAATAAGGGGATGTTTTGGTGGGGAGGCTACGGAATTAGCACCGAGCACACCGTCTTCCAAAACCTAAAAATGGGAATCACTGCCCCACAATCGGGCAGTATCGCCCAAAATGGCAAGATTATGGCTGAACAAATCGGTGGTCAAATCTTCATCGATACTTGGGGACTTGTCTGCCCTGACGACCCTGATAAGGCATCCCTTTATGGTGGTTATGCTGCAAGTGTCTCCCACGATGGCGACGGCAAAAATGGCGCACATTTCTTCTGCGCTGCAATCGCTAAGGCCTTTACTTGCAACGATATCGAGGAAATTGTGCGTGTCGGTCTGAGCTATGTGCCAAAGGATTCCACCTATTACGAGGTCTCACAAGCTGTCATCGATTTCCACAAAAAACACCCCGATGACTTCCGTTTGTGCCGTGAAATGCTCGAGCGTGACTATGGTTACGATAAATATCTTGGTATTTGCCACATGATTCCCAATGCTGGGGTCTGTATTTTGTCCCTTTTATATGGTAAGGGGGATTTCAATCGCACCGTCGAGATCGCCACCATGTGTGGGTGGGACACCGATTGCAACGCTGGAAACGTGGGCACCGTGGTGGGCGTTATGACCGGCGTGAACGGCATCGCTCCCCATTATCGCCGTCCCATCAACGATAGCATCGTGCTCTCGTCGGTGTCGGGCTACCTTAATATTATGGATATTCCGAGTTATGTCAAAGAGCTTGCTCTCCTCGGTTATCGCTTAAAAGGTGAGAAAGTTCCTGCAGAACTTGCCGAATCTCTCCGTTTGGGCGAGATAAACTTCGATTTTGCCCTCTCTGGTTCCACCCACAATTTCCGAGTGTCTGATCCTTTTTTCTGTGGGGTCAAACATTCCACAGAACATGGAAATTCCCTTCATATTTTGGTGGATCGCATGGCAACCGGTCAAAAAAGTAAGATTTTCTATAAACCCTACTATCTCCGTAGCGATTTTAGCGACGAGAGATATATGCCGGTCTTCTCTCCAACCGTCTACAGTGGTCAAGTGGTCAAAACCAGACTTTATACCAAGCGAATTACGGGGAATGCCTGTCCTTTGGTGGCTCCTTTTGTCCATTTTGCCAAAGAAAACCGAGATGTCGTCCTAGAATATCGTGTTTTGGTGGAGGACGACTGGACCGATATCGAGTTCGTCATTCCGAACAGTGAAGGGGATCTGATCGACGAGGTGGGTCTTATCATCGAGGGAAATTCCTCGCCCAAAAACAAAATTCTCGCAGATTTGTACATGGATTTCTTCACAATCACGGGAGATTACGATTATTCCATCGATTTTGCGAAGCAAACCATCAATTTCGGGTCGGTTTCCCCCTTCTCCCACAACTACGGCGCATGGGAGATTGCGGACAATGCCCTTCACGTCATGTGCTGCGAGGAGGCCGATAGTTACACCGGAAACTACTACGCCACCCATTGCGACCTCAAAACCACCATCACCCCTCTTCACGGCGAGAGTCACCTTCTATCCACTCGTGTGCAAGGGGTCAAACGTGGCTATTTAGCAGGGTTTGCCGAGGGGGGACGTCTGGTGATTTACAAAAATCATCACGGCATCGAGGAGCTCGCTTCCTGTCCATTCGCTTGGAAAATAGGGGAGACCTACGAGGTGGAGCTCACGGCAAATGGCAACAATATCTCCATCATTGTGAATGGAAAGGACAAATTAAGCGTAGTTGACGACACGTTTGCCTATGGAATGTTTGGTTGTCACAAACTATCGATTGGTCGCACCTCTTACGGCACATTTCACGTCAAAGGTGGCGTTTGATGGGTGCTTCCTGCGAAGTGCCTGATTCCGTCGTAAAATGCTTGAAATAAGGAGGAAAAACCATGAAAATCGCTTGTTTTGGTTCTATCAATCTGGATATCGTCTACAACGTTCACCACATCCCACAGGGGGGCGAGACCATTTCTAGTACGGGTCGCACCACCTTCTGGGGGGGCAAGGGGCTCAACCAGTCCACAGCCCTCGCCAAGGCATATCCAGAGGTATTTTTGATGGGATTCGTCAATAAAAGCGAAGAATCCATCTTGAAACACATGGAAGAGAACAATATCAGCACCAAAATGATGGCTTTTTCTGATAAACCCACAGGTCACGCCATCATTCACGTGGACTCCAACGCACAAAACTGCATCACCCTTTTTGCAGGGAGCAACCACTCTTTCACCGAAAAAGAGGTGGATAAAAATCTCGATCAGCTTCAAGAGGGAGACCTGTTACTCCTTCAAAATGAGATAAATCTCCTCGAATATATCATAAAATCGGCACATTCTAGGGGAATTCGTGTGGTGCTCAACCCATCCCCCTTCGAGGACTCCCTCCTCGATCTCCCCCTCGAGCAACTAAGCTACCTCATCTGTAACGAAATTGAAGGTGGCGCAATTGTGGGAGATTCTACGATCTCTCACGAGGAAATTCTCAAAAAGCTCTCGAAAAAGTTTCCGAAAACCGTGATTGTGCTCACCTTGGGAGGGGATGGCGTGCTCTGCTACGACCAAACCACCCAATTTTCACACGGAACCTACCAAGTGGAAGCCGTGGATACCACGGCAGCAGGGGACACCTTTACAGGGTTTTTCATGGCGCAACTCGCCAAAAATGCCAGCATTCCAGAGGCGCTCGAGCTCGCTTCCAAGGCTGCTGCCATCGCAGTCTCCCGTGAGGGTGCCACCACCTCCATCCCCACGATGGAGGAAGTGATTTCCAGTAAGCTCACCCTGAAAAAGTAGGAATTTTAGTCCACCACGAGCTGAAATCACAGAAAACAGAAGAAAATATTTCCCGAAAAGGGGTGCAATCGATATTGCACCTCTTTTTGTTGTGATACCCAAAGTTTCCCACTTGTTCCAACAGGTTGACATCTTGCTTAAAACGTGCTATACTACCCACAATCAACCCAGAGAGAGAACCAAGATTTTAGATATTATAAGGAAGGAACGTGTTATCATGTCAACCATTTTGATTCAAAACGCAGCCGCCATCGTCACCGTAGATGATCAGGATCGTATCCTCACAAATGCCAATATTTTAGTGGAGGATAACGTCATTCGCTACCTCGGCGAGGAGGTAAAAGAGGCCGACCGTGTCATAGATGCCAAGGGTTGCTACGTCTATCCTGGATTGGTCAATACCCATCATCACCTCTATCAAACCTTTACTCGTAACCTCCCACAGGTGCAAAAAATGGAGCTATTTCCTTGGCTTGTCACCCTCTACGAAATTTGGCGAGGACTGGAGGAGGACTGCATTTACCACAGTTCCCTTGTGGGGATGGGCGAGCTCCTTAAATATGGTTGCACCACCTGTATGGACCACCATTATGTTTTCCCAAAAGTGGGGTCGGATAACTTCATTGATCAGCAATTTCGTGCTGCCGATGCCCTAGGGATTCGCTTTCATGCCACCCGTGGGAGTATGTCCCGTGGAAAGTCGGATGGAGGGCTTCCTCCTGATGATTTGGTGCAATCTGTGGATGTTATCCTCAAAGATAGCGAAAGATTGGTAAAAAAATTCCATGATTCTGGCAAATTTGCCATGCACCAAGTGGCACTTGCCCCTTGCTCTCCCTTCAGTGTGACCACCGATTTGCTCAAAGAATCGGCTGTTTTAGCACGTCAACTCGGGGTAAGACTCCACACCCACCTCTGCGAAACCATCGACGAGGAAAATTTCTGTCTCGAAGCTGTGGGCAAACGTCCCCTCGATTACATGGCAGAGTGTGGTTGGATTGGCTCGGATGTTTGGTATGCCCACGGCATCCACTTCAATGACGAGGAACTCAAGCTCCTCGCCGATACGAAAACAGGGGTGGCGCACTGCCCTGTCTCGAATATGAAGCTGGCATCTGGGGTGGCACGGATTCCTGATATGCTGGAACTTGGGGTTCCCGTGGGGCTTGCCGTGGACGGCTCGGCCTCTAACGATTGTTCCAATTTATTGGCAGAAATCCGTGCGTGCTACCTCATGCACCGTCTGCGATACAGCAGTAACGCACCCACAGGATACGATATTTTGAAGCTCGCCACCCGTGGCAGCGCAGCCGTTTTGGGACGTTCCGACATCGGATCCCTGGCAGTTGGTATGGCTGCCGACCTCTTCCTCCTCGATGTGGACCTCCTCGAGTGCGTGGGCACGCAGAAGGATCCGGGCTCCCTCTTGGGTACGGTGGGATACGCTAGACCTGCAAAAATGGTCATGGTAAATGGTAAAATCGTGGTGGAAAATGGCATTTGCCTCGGAATAGACGAGGAAAAAGTGCGTGCAGAGTCCAATCAACTGGTGGAAACCATGCTAAGAAAAGCACACTAAGGGGCAACAAAATCAACCTGTCTAAAAAAGGGTACGGTTTACCGTGCCCTTTTTCATTTTGGTCAAAATATACAAAAAAACCTTCGATATTTCTGTAAAGTTGTGTCTTGACACAAGGGATTAAGGGTGGTATAGTTAAGTTAGACAAGTAATAGTGCACTTGTCTAACATTTCTAAAACCAGTTTTTCCGTGATGGAATCACAAAACCAAAAAATGTATTGGAGAATAAACATGAAAAAACACTTCACACTACTCTCTAGCGCACTCCTGATGCTAAGCCTTACCCTAACCGGCTGTAGCTCGTCTGGCGACACCACTGGTACCACTGGTGGAACCACCACATCCCCCGATTCCTCCACCAGCACACCGGCTGACACTGCCGACCTCGGCAAAGCGGCTTGTGTCCTTGGTATTGGTGGATTGGGCGACCAATCTTACAACGATCTAGCTTACGCAGGTATGCTACAAGCAGAAGCAGAGCTCGGCGTCCCCTTCGACTATGCCGAACCAAGCCAATTATCCGACTTCGAGCCCATCATCCGTGATATGGCAACCTCTGGAGAATATGGCGTCATCGTCTGTGTCGGTTTCGACGCAATCGATCCTCTAATCGCTGTCTCTGCCGATTTCCCTGATCAAAAATTCGCTCTCATCGATGGCGAAGTGGAAGCTGCTAACGTCGCAAACTACACCTATAAAGAGGAAGAAGGTAGCTTCTTGGTGGGTGTTTTGGCTGGACTGATGCAAAAAAACCCCGAAGCCTATGGCATGGAAGGCACAGGAACCATCAGCTTTATCGCTGCCATGGAGATCCCCCTCCTTGTGAAATTTAACGCAGGATATCAAGCCGGCGCAAAATTGGTAAACCCTGATATCGAAATTTTGACCGACTATGTGGGTGGAAGCAACCCCTTTAACGACACAACAACAGCAAAAGAAATTACATTAAGCCAAAATAACCGTGGATCTGAGTTGGTCTTCAACGTGGCTGGTGGTTCTGGACTTGGAATTTTCCAAGCAGCCGACGAAGGTGGATTCTATGCCATCGGTTGTAACTCCAACCAAAACGTCCTCGATCCTGATACCATCGTGATGAGCATGATGAAGCAAGTGGACGTGACAGCCTTCGAGATTGTCAAAGCGGCTCACGTGGACGATGCTCTCGCTGTGGGTGGAACCACCATCATGGATGTGGCAAACGGTGGCTGTGGTTATGCCGTCGAAGGTTCTGATATCGAATATCTTGCAGAAGATATTGCTATCGTGGAAGACTTTATGGCACAAATTGCTGCTGGCGACCTTGTGATCCCTTCCGTGATGGAAGATGTGGATGCTTTCTTGGCAAATACCACTTTTTAAGACAACCTAAAAGCACACCATATCAATAAAAACCATGAAAGGGATGAAAAGCAAATTGTTTTTCATCCCTTTTTGCAAAGATATTGCACATTTCACCTGAAATTATCCATATTCAACGTGATAAGGTGGAAATTTCGTGAAATCATACGAGAGGAGGAATCACCATGTATGCAGTGGAACTCAGAAATATCACCAAACGATTTGGAGGGGCTGCCGCAAATGACGAGGTAAACCTTTTGGTCAAAAAGGGCGAAATCCATTGTCTTTTGGGGGAAAACGGCGCAGGGAAGACCACTTTGATGAAGATTTTGTTCGGAATCTATAAACCAGATCAAGGGACCATCGCCATCAACGGCGACACCATCCAACACATGACACCTCCCAAGGCATTCGACCTCGGAATTGGGATGGTGCATCAACATTTTATGCTGATCAATAACCTATCGGTGCTTGAAAACGTGGTTTTGGGTAGCGAACCTGGAAAAGTGACCTTCGACCGTAAAAAAGCCGCAGAAGTGGTGGGGGAGCTCTCGGATCGGTATCATTTCGACCTACCACTCGAGGAAAAGGTGGGGGATCTATCCATCGGACTGATGTCCCGTGTCGAAATTATGAAGACCATCTATCGTGGCGCAGAGATCATCATTTTAGATGAACCCACAGCAGTGCTCACACCCATTGAAGTGAAAGCCTTTTTGGATATTTTGCGTGACATGAAAAGTCAAGGAAAAACCATCATTTTAATCACCCACAAACTAAACGAAACCATGGAGGTTTCGGATAGTATCACGGTTTTGCGTGGGGGAAAATCGGTTGCCACCCTTGAAACCAGGGACACGAATGTCCAAGCCCTTGCAGGGTTAATGGTGGGACACGAAATGGAATTTGCCTTAGAAAAGAAGGAAAATCCCACTGGCGACGTGGTTTTGGGGCTTGAAAATGTCCAGTTGTTGCCACAGGCGCAGTCCACGGTCTCGCTCGAGATTCGCAGCGGCGAAATCTTTGGGATTGCAGGGGTGGAAGGAAATGGACAGCAACAATTAGAAGAACTTGTGATGGGTCTTTTGAAGTGCAAGCAGGGTAAAATCACCTTTTTAGGCAACGATGTCACCCACCTCTCTTCAAAAAATCGGCAGAAATTCGGGCTTGGATATATTCCGTCCGACCGTTACAAACGTGCCATTTTACCTGGGTTTTCCCTTCTGGATAACTATCTTTTGGGGAATCAATTCTCGGATAAATTCGTCAAAAATGGAATCATTTCTCATGGAGTTTTGGCAGAGCGATGCCAACAAACGCTACAAGAATTTGATGTGCGCACCGTGAAACAGACCACAAGCCAAGCCATGTCGGGGCTATCGGGGGGAAACCAACAAAAATTGGTGCTCGGTCGAGAAGTGGGGAAAGAGCCAGAACTCGTGGTTGCCTGTCAACCCATTCGTGGGCTTGATATCGGAGCTATCAAGTTTGTCCATCAGCAGCTCTTGAAATTGCGAGAAGAGGGCAAGGCGATTTTGCTCATCTCTGCTGAACTGAGCGAACTATTTCAGCTAAGCGATCAGATTGGGGTGCTCTACAAAGGGGAGCTCATGGCGGTCAAACCGGCAGAAGAATACACCCAACAATCCATCAGTCTGCTCATGGCAGGCAGCAAGGAGGATGTCCATGCTTCGTAATTTATGGAAACAGAGCAAGCCCATGGTCCTCAATCTCTTGTTATCCCTCGCAGCCATCGGGCTCTCCCTTGTTGTGGCTGGGATTATTATGAAATTGGTTGGATATGACCCTTTTAATGCTTATTATGTCCTATTTGATAGTGCTTTCGGCTCTACCACCTCCATCGCCAATACCTTGAGCAAAACCGTCCCCCTCCTCCTCGCAGGGCTTTCGGTTTCCTTCGCTTACAAGTGCGGCCTCTTCAATATCGGAGGGGAGGGACAGCTCTACATGGGTGCTTTTACAAGCACTGTGGTGGCACTCGCACTGGGGGAACTCCCTTCCTATTTCATGATTCCACTCCTCATCACGGTGGCATTCATCGCTGGGGGTGCCGTAGGTGCCTTTACTGGATTTCTCAAGGCGAAACTTGGGCTAAATGAGGTTATTGTCGCCATTATGCTCAACTATATCATCACCTTTTTCGTCTCGTACTTCCTCAATGGTTCTATGATGCCAGAAACCTCGATGACGCCTCAGAGCGAGCTTGTCCCTACCACGGCACTCTTCTCGGCAATCGTGGAAAAAACGCAGCTCACCACGGCGCTCTACTTGGCACTTGCCATTGCAGTGATTTTGCACTTTTTCTTCACCAAAACCCGAGCCGGATTCAACATCCGTGCCGTAGGGGAAAACCCCTTGGCAGCGCAGGCGTCTGGGGTCAACATGACCATGGCGACCGTCCTTGCGATGGGTGTGAGTGGAGGGATTGCCGGTCTCGTGGGTATGACCGAAGTCTTCGGGAAATACAAGCGCATGATTGATGGTTTTTCCCCTGGATTTGGGTTTACAGGGATTGCGGTTGCCGTCCTTGCCAACAGTAACCCTTTTGGTGTCATTTTAACGTCACTGCTCTTCGGGGCACTGGATGCTGGGGCGATGAAGATGAGCTATGTGGCCGGTGTCTCCACCAATATGGTGCTTGTGATACAAGGTCTGGTGGTGCTATTTGTTGCTACCCCCAATATCGTGCGTACCCTCTTCCGTATCAAGGAGGCGAAATAAATGGATAATTTACAATATTTATTTTCCCCGGAAATGTTTTTTTCCATCATTCGGCTCGCCATTCCACTCGCCCTTGCTGCCATCGGTACCACCTTTTGCGAGCGCAGTGGTATCATCAACCTCGGGGTCGAGGGGATGATGTTGATGGGTGCTTGGGGAGGGGTCTATGGCTCTCACGTCACGGGGAATCCGTGGGTGGGAACACTCGTGGCAGTCACGGCAGGGGCTCTGATGGGACTGCTCCATGCCGTCCTCTGTATCCGTCTGCGCACCAACCAATCGGTGAGTGGCGTGGGGATCAACCTCTTTGTCAGTGGTATCACCGTGGTGCTCACCAAGGTGATCTGGACGAGCGACGGACGGAGTGGAACGGTCACCCAAGTTCCCATGATGTCGGTTCCCATTTTGAAGGACCTTCCCATCGTCGGACGACTCTTCACAAACCAATCCCCCTACATCTATCTCACCTTCCTCATTGTTGGACTGTCGTGGTTTGTGATGTATCGCACCAAAGTGGGGCTCCGTCTGCGTGCCATCGGGGACCACCCTCAAGCTGCTGAAACGGTGGGGATCAACGTCTCGCTCTATCGGTATGTGGCTGTCACGGTGTGTGGCGCACTCTGTGGGCTGGCTGGGGCATACCTCTCCATCGTGCAAAACAACTCCTTTGTGAGTAATATGGTGGCTGGACGTGGATTTATGGCCATCGCAGCCAATATTTTCGGTGGTTGGAACCCTCTGGGCTCTTTCTTAGCGAGTTTGGTCTTTGCTGTGGCGCAAGCCATTCGGATCAACCTCTCTCTCGATATTCCGGATCAATTTATTCAAATGCTACCTTATATTCTCACCCTGATCGCTCTGGTCTGCGTGGGACGTAAAACGAAAGGCCCCACAGCCTGTGGGGAGATAGGTGATTAGCATGAAGACAACCTTAACCAACTGCACCATCCTCACGGTGGATGGTTCCGATCACTTCTACCCTCGTGGTCGCATGGTGGTGGAGGGAAAAACCATTTGCGCCGTTGGATCTGAGGAGGATATCCCCCTCGAAGGGGATGTGGTGGATCTAGAGGGTGGCTTGGTGATGCCTGGGCTCATCAACACACACACCCACTCCCATTCCTCTCTTTTCAAAAACCAAGCCGACGATCTCAAGCTGATGGATTGGTTGCAAAAGGCGATGTGGCCCATGGAGAAACACCTCTCTTCCGAGCGATCCTATGCAGCCACAGCCCTCTCGTGCATGGAATATCTCAAGGGTGGGATCACCACCATCGCCGATCAATTTTACTACTCGGACACCACGGCTCGTGCTGCCTCAGCAAGTGGAATCCGTAGCTTTTTAGCTGCCACGGTCTTTACCAATCCTTGCGCAGAAACCGACGATACCATGGGCGCAGCCGTCAAATTCGTCCAAGATTGGCACGGAAAGAGCGAAGAGACACGGATTTATCCCTGTATCGGTCCCCATGCCCCTTATAGCGTGAGCGCCGACCTCTTTCGGGAGTGCGTCAAGCTCTCGGAGGAGTATAACCTCATTCTCCACACCCATATCTCGGAAACCGAGGACGAAAATGCTCAAATTCGAGAAAAAACTGGGAAATCTCCCACAGGGTGGATGGAGGAACTGGGGGTGCTCTCACGGCACGTCATCGCAGCGCACAGCGTCCACCTCGATCAAGAGGATCTAGCGCTCTATGCGAAATACGGGGTGAATGCCTCGTACAATCCTGTTTCCAATCTTAAGTTGGTATCTGGGGTCATGCCCATGAAAGATATGATATCCCTCGGCATTCCATTTTCCATCGGCACAGACGGTGCGCAGAGTAATAACAGCATGGATCTCCTCCGTGACCTACGGACGGGAGCACTCCTGCAAAAGCTGGTCAACAACGATGCCACTCTGCTCGATGCCCGTCAATCGGTTCACCTTGTCACCATAGAGGGCGCAAAGGCTCTGGGCATGGAAGAGCAGATTGGCAGTCTGGAAGTTGGGAAACGTGCCGACTGGATTTGCCTCGATACCACAAGCCCTCGCCTTGTCCCACTCCACCGTGAGCACCTCAATAATCTCTACGCAACGGTGACCTATTCTGCTTGTGGCGCAGACGTCCTCCATGTGATGGTGGATGGAAATTGGGTGGTCAAAAATGGCGCCCTCCTTACCATGGACGAGAACCAAGTCCGAACCGAGGCGCAAACTGCCTCAGAATACCTCGTGAAGCATGCGAATATTATAACTTAAAGGAGCAATTATCATGTCTACTCTCGACAAAAATCAAGTCACTCTCGGTCAAAAACAATACCACATCGCCCTCGATGTCGGTGAAATCGGTGAATACGTCCTCCTCCCAGGGGATCCTGCACGCAGTGATGTCGTGGCAAAATACCTCGACGATGCCAAACTCATGGCAAACAACCGTGAGCACCGTACCTTTACTGGTACTTACAAAGGGGTTAAAATCAGCGTAACCTCCACTGGAATGGGCTGTCCTAGTGCTGCAATTGCAGCAGAAGAGCTCATCAACATCGGCGCAAAGACCTTGATTCGTATCGGTAGCTCGGCTGCCCTTGATCCTCGCATCAACATCGGTGATTTGATGATCTCCACGGCTGCCATGAAAAACGAGGGAACCTCTCGTTTCTACGTCCCTGATAGCTTCCCTGCCGTCCCTGACTTCGAATTTACCCATCAACTCATCCAAACAGCCAAGGAAATGACTGCAAACACAGATGAAAAGGTCTATATCGGGGTGAGTTCCACCGATGATGCGTTCTACGGCGAGACCCCTGAATTCCTCGATAATCTACGCAAACTCAAAATCATGAACATCGAGATGGAGGCGTCGGCACTTTACACCGTCGGTCACCTCCGTGATGTCCGTGTGGCTTGTATCTGTGGAACATCGGGCAACCTCACAAACCGTGAAGTGGTCTACACCCACAAAAATGAAAAACTCGCCGAAGCATGGGAGCGTGAAATTCGCATCGTGCTCGAGACCATTTACCAATTCGAGCAAGCAAAAAACAAATAATTTGACTAAAATAGGGGGATTCCCCCTGTGAAAAGTCCGAACTGCTGGAAATCCTCCCCCTTCGGGGGGAGGGTCCCATCAGGAGAAGGGAGCTGATTTCGTTGACCCACCACGCCATTGTCGAGAAAAAACGTGCGGCATATCTCAGTGTCTATGAAAGACTATACGACATGATAGTGGGTGGAGAGCTCCCTTCGGGGATGTGGCTCCCGAGCGAGCCCAAACTCGCAGCCACCTTAGGGGTGAGTCGCATGACCTTGCGACAAGCCCTTGCACTCCTGCAAGAGGACGGTCTCATCCTCAAACATCAGGGAAAGGGAAATCAGGTCTCGACCGAGCAAAGGGTTGCAGTGTCAGGGATTGGGGGGATGAATCATCCCATCCACCAGTCCTCGATCCTACCTATCGATCGTGTGGAACTCGATTTTCGCATCGAAGTGCCCACCGATTACCAACTCAATCAGTTACAGCGAAACACATCGGTTTCGGTAGCGGCAGATCGTTGGTATTTCAGTGGTGAAACCTTTGTAGCGTACAGCATCACCCTCCTCCCCATCGAGACCATTACCCACTGGGATATCGCCCTTCACTGCAAGGAGGAGCTCCATAAATTTTTGGAGGAGACCATCTACGACTCCATGCACAAATCTCGGCTAAAGATCCAAATCACGAAGGCAGGGAACGAAGTTTCCTCACGGTGCGCTAAAACCGAAGATGATCCTATTTTATTGATAAATGAGACCATTTATCACCAATTCGAGTCCACTTCGGTTGCGCTGTGCAAGCACTATTTATTGCCAGAATTTTTTTCGCTCGAGCTAGAGCGCAACGGCAACAGTCCCCAAAAAAGTCAAATAAGAAGCGCACAAGCGCACGGAGGTTTCCATGAATAAAAAACGTATTTTCGTCCTAGTGATTGACAGTTTAGGTATCGGCGCTGCGAGAGATGCGCAAGAATATGGCGATGTTGGGGCAGATACCCTGGGAAATATCGCAAAAAACAACCCAAATCTCAAGATTCCAAATCTGCAAAAACTCGGACTCACCACCCTGCACAAGGTGGATCACATCCCCCCAGTGGCGACCCCTATGGCGAAGTGCGCCGTCCTTCACGAGCGTAGCATCGGCAAGGATACCATGACAGGACATTGGGAAATGATGGGACTGCACATCACAACCCCATTCCAAACCTTTACCGACCATGGATTCCCCCCCGAACTCATCGCAGAACTGGAAAAGCAGACAGGAAAGACCATCATCGGCAATAAAAGCGCCAGTGGAACCGAGATTTTAGACGAATTAGCCCCTGTTGAACTGGAAAAAGGACATTTGATTGTCTATACTTCGGCTGATTCGGTGCTACAAATTTGTGGACACGAAGAGGCGATGGGGCTCGACAACCTCTACCGTTATTGCGAGATGGCTCGTGAGATCACCATGGCACCCGAGTGGAA